>JABMOK010000169.1 GCA_013204155.1 Pseudohongiella sp.
GCTATCCTTATCAATCTCAGTATCAGTATCAGTATCAGTATCAGTATCAGTATCAGTATCAGTATCAGTATCAGTGTCAGTGTCAGTGTCAGCGCCAACAAAAAATGCTGCCTCCATTTGCCGTGATTTTTCCAGCAAATGGCGGCTACAGTCTACCGCTCAAAGGCACTCCATTCCAGCATAAGCGCTATTAAAACACCACCTACTTAAGATAGTATTAAACGCATGAGGCATCTTACCAGATATGCATGGCGGCACGGTAAAGGGCACCTGTTTTCTTGATCTATGTTAACAAAACCCCATGCATGACTGAGATAATTGTTCGGTTTGAGTATTACCTTTTTCGATTTGCTAAATGTTAGTTTTTGACCACACAACGCCAGGAGCCGCCTTGAAAAATCATCAGCATTTTCGCGCGGCAGTCACCTATTCAAAATCATCAAGAATTTATCGCCAATGAACAGAATAATTGCTTTACTAATTTCGACTCTCCTGCCGCTTGTTTTCTCTCATCATGCCGTCGCGCAAACACAAGCCTACCAACTGGGCATGGGATTGAAAGTTAATGATGGGTTCACTCTGGGCGGCTACTTCTCTACAGAGCTTGTCCAGGGAGACAAGGTCAAAGAATTCATCGTAGATGACGTGGCGGTAATGGCCTATGGCTCATTCGACAATAACTTCTCTTATCTGATCGAACTGGAATCGATTGAAGCTTATGCAGTGAACTTTGAGAGCGATACCACTGCATCGAACTTGCCGCCTACAATCGAACGCCTGTATGGTGATTACAAGTTTTCCGACAATGTTTCCATTCGTATCGGCAAACAGATCACGTCCATCGGATATTGGAACCTGCAACCTATTAATGTACTTCGCGAGACTACTTCCAACCCAAAGTATAGTTACGAGATGTTTCCCAAGTTCCTGACTGGAGTGGATATCTATGGCTATACGTCATTCGATGACGACCTTACTTACCATGTATATTTACAGGGAAGCAAGGATATAGATGAAGATAACATCAATATTAAAATAGATAGTCATACAGGTTTTTCTCTGGAAAAAGAAATCAATGACAAGTGGAAGATGGGGGGAAGCCTGGGCAAGTTTGCCGAAATAGACGACACCCGTACTCGATATTTTCAACTCAATGCACGCATGGATGATTCGCGTTACTCCCTGATTTCCGAAGCCATCATTAATAACCAGGATGTGCGTGGCCTTGGCTCAGTAAAATCTAAAGCGTTTTATCTCCAGGGTGAGTATCGCGTCAAACCTCGACATGCCGTAATCACGCGAGCCGAATATTTTACTGACGGGAAAACTGCAACCCAGGACAAAATTGCCGTTATCGGTTACAGCTATCGACCAGTTTTTCCTGTCTCGCTCAAGATCGAATACCAGTGGCATTCTGATTCCGGCGATAATCGACTACTCTCCTCTTTTTCAGTCTTATTCTAATGCGTATTGCCACTCTCTTAATCTTGCTAATGTTAACGCCCTTGCTTTATGCGGCGGACTACGCGGTGGTGGTTGCTCGAAGCTCTCAAATTACCAGGCTCGAGATAGACAATATTAAGGATATTTTCCTGCGTAAGCGCAACTTCGAAAGCGGCATAAAACTAGTGCCAGTAAATCTGCTCGGCGATGATGCGATGCGAAGAAATTTTGAGCAGGAAATTTTACAGATGGACAGAGAGACCATTAGCCGCTACTGGGTAAGCAATCACTTTCAAGGCATTTCTCCCCCCGCAACTCAAGCCTCCCTGTTATCCATTAAGCTTTTCGTAGAAAGAGTTGAGGGAGCCATCGGCTATTTGCCCCTGGAGATGATTGATTCAGAGCTGAAGGTCTTATATGAGTTTTAAAATAAAGACAATTCTACTGCTTATTATTGTAAGCCTAGCTCCCTATATTATTACTATGATCATTCTTGGCAATGCTTATCGCAGCGATCTTGAGGCACGATTGGTAAGTGAGATGGAGTATCAACTGGATATCACCATCTCCCGCCTGGATCAGAGTTTGCAAACTCTGGAGAACGACCTGCGTTTCATCGCCTCGCTGGACATCATGAATGATGTGTTCACCAGCGATCTTGATCAGCGTATCTTCAACCTCCTCTTGCAGAAAAAAAGTGATCTGCAATTGATTGGCGATTTTCATGTCATCGACAATAACGCCACAGTCATTGCCTCCAGCAATATCGAGCGGGTGGGGTCGTCTTCAATCGGCGTGCGATTTATCACAATTCCCGTGTATTCTACTTTTGATCAGAGTCAGATCGCCGAACTGGTGGTGGAGTATGATCGGGAAAACCTTAGCAGACTATTCGCCAACGATGAATATCTAAAGTATTCCCTCTTGGCTAATCAAGAACTCGCCGCCAATCAGTACCAAATTGAAGACTCTCTGCGGGTACAGGGCAATCTGGAGCGCAGACCTGAATATACTGTGCTATTGGAACAGGATAGAGAATTTGCTTTTTCTATTCTTGACTCTCTCGCTCGCAGTTTTTATTTCACCCTGCTGATTGGCATTGTGGTCATCGCCGGGATAGCCGTTCTCGTCGCCAACTATATTGTTGGCCCAATCCTGCTACTGGCCACAACAGCCAGATCGGTAACTAACACCCAGGATTATAGCCAGCGTGTGGAAGTAAAAAGAGCCGATGAAATCGGCCAACTGGCAGGCGCCTTCAATCTAATGATAAGCGGCATACAAGACATGCTCTCTCGCCTTAAGGAAGAAAGCGAGAATAAAATAAAACTCGCGCAAGAAAAACATCGCACCGAGATGCTGCAAAACCTTTCTACCAAGTTATCAAAATACTTGTCGCCACAAATATATGAGTCGATTTTCTCCGGAGAGAAAGACGTCACCCTTGGCGCTTCACGAAAAAAACTGACTGTATTTTTTTCTGACATTGTTAATTTCACCAGCACCACTGACCAGATGGAATCCGAAGATCTCACACTACTTCTGAATCAGTACCTGAATGAAATGACCAGGATTGCTCTGCAATACGGCGCCACCGTGGACAAATATATCGGTGATGCCATTATGATTTTTTTTGGCGATCCCGGAACTCAGGGCGTACACAAAGATGCACAACTTTGTGTTGAAATGGCCATTGCGATGCAAAAACGGGTAAGAGAACTGCGCGATGAGTGGCAGGCCGCTGGCTTCACCAAACCATTTAACATACGGGTGGGCATCCACACCGGTTACTGCACCGTCGGCAACTTCGGTACTGAGAATCGCATGGATTACACCATAATAGGCTCCGCTGTGAACCTGGCGAGCCGTATCGAATCCAGCGCCGAACCAGAAACTATCTTCATTTCTGAAGATACTTATTTATTGGTGCGCGACCATTTTGACTGCCTGCCCGCCTCAACTGTAATGCCGAAAGGTCTAAGCCAGCCAATCCAGCTGTATAGAGTACAGACCGAAGTTGATCAGAGCCAATCTACGATTTTGGACGAGGATGGATTCCATTTGCGCGTTCAACCCAGAGAGATTAACCCACAGAGCAAACAACGAATTCAGCAACTATTGCAAAAACTGGCTGATGATCTTAAAGAATCAGATTAAGGTAACAATTGTCTGGTGTTCGAGCGAAGCACTCAAGCAGTCTGTTTGGCCGGGTTAAAGAAATCGACATTTTCTGCATTCAGGGGAAATTGAAGTGCTGCCGCACTTTGATCCACGCCGGCGAGTTGGCGTATAGCCTGTTGCAAATGTTTAGGCTCCAAAAGGATACCCGCGCTTGAAGTATCTGGCTGCAGTGTATCCGGATTTATGCTCAGAGCATTGTGCAATTCATCAGTCGCACCGACGACACGGTTCCCCCAGGCGGCTCCCTGCTGAATCAAAATAGCACTGCCAATTGGCCAGTGATCCTTGCCGCCACCACTGTTGTAATAGGGCTTCCTGCCGAAGTCCGATCCCATGGTAAGGACTATCTTGTCAGCGAAGCCACCCTGCTCTGCCGTATCGAAAATATAGGCAACCAAATCCGTTAGCTGCTGAATATAGCCATAGTGATCGTCGTCATGGTCTTGATGAGTATCGAAGCCACTGAATCCCAACTGACAGGAAACACAGAGACCGGACTGATAAGCCAGCAGGGCCAGCTGCGCCGCGAGAGTATTTCGATCACCCTGAAAAGTATCCGGGAGTAAATTGGCAAATAATTGCAGGTCATCGCGAGTCGCATTCGCCAATTGCAGCGAATTCATATTATTGCGCTGCCGCGGCAACAATTGATCACTGGATACCAGTCGCGCGAGGCGTGCGTCCTGATATTGCGTAATCAGGTCCAACTCTTTCGCTTCAAATAAACCGTAGACCTTACCGCCGCTCTCTACGATCGAATCATTGACCAGATTGCTTATCACGTCCGGGTCCTGCAAGCGACTGAAGCGGGCGATACCGGCGGTTTCGCTATAGCCAGCGGCATGCACCAGAGAAAGCGGCAAATCCGGGGCAATAGCATTGGATGCAATGGCGCCAAAACTGGGATAGCCAAAACCCAGTCGACCACTCCAGGTATGACGTCGGCCATCGTCGTGAGAATTGGTTTGCGTGTCGATGCCGTTAATCACCAGCATGTCCTGGTAAAAACGTTCGAAGAAAGCCTGGTTATCGCCGACCGGCGCGTAGGCAATATTTCCGATCTGTTGAATGCTGGCGGAATCGGCCCAGGTGTTAATCGTACGCTCACCAAGGATGTTAGCCTTGGGATCACAGAAGCTGGTGACATCCCAACCACCAATGGCAGCAAGGTTTATGTAAAAAGGTCCGCTGTAAGGCGCGGCGGCGGAAGCCATGGAAAACGGCAAAGGCGCTACCGTACTCAGCCCTGCCATGCCTAATAGTTTACTGAATTCTCGTCGCTTCATAATATTCTTCGTCCAGATTTACTCATGAATAAAGTTGTAGTCGCGAATCATAAAATTCACTACCGCCGCCCAACTACGCAGTGTTTGATTCGGATCGCTGGTTACCGGATTGACCACGCCGCTCACTATGCACAGCTCTGACTCGCTGCTAACAGCCGCACCTTTATTGGCGGCTATGCGCGCGTTCCAAACAGCCTGAAACAGAGAAAACGTAGCATCAATCTCGGGATCATTGATGGCTAACTCTTCCCCGAGCAAGCGGCTGTGAAGATATTGAATATTGCTTCTAACGGCCGCCGCATGGGTCGTCGGCAAGCTTGTCAGCTCGACAAAAGGAAATAGCTTGCGCTGGCTCTGGGCCAGACCGAAGTCCTGCGCCGTGATGGAGCAGGACACCTCATTCGCCATCGCAGTGACCACACTGCTCATTAGCGTGGTCAGATCGGTAGCCCGTTCCGTGATACCCAAAGAATCGATACCGCCGTAAATAAGGTTGTAAGTAACTTCCAGCGCACTTTTGCTAGCGTAATTCCAATTAAATCCCGCCGTGCTCAGAAGCTTTCGATTGAGCTGCTCTGGCGTTAACAGTTTACCTGAACCCACATCTTCCAATTCCGCTTCCTGCTGCGCAGTCAACATACTCACCGAGACCGCCCGGAAGTGATCGCTCAGGGCGAGATCGACTAACAAGTCTTTAAGATTGTGATTGCCATTACCCGCACTACCCGAAACAAATTTCTGCGCTATGGATTGCATCATTGTCTGTTCCGCGGTGTAGGCGGCAAGTTTGGATTGGTAATCGAAATCTTCCGGATTCTCCGGTTGTGCATAGGCGTCTCTGCCCATTACCGCCGGGTACCAGAAATAAACAGTGCCATAACCGAAGCGACTGTCTGTAACAAATTCTTGCGCCAGCCATTGCAGGGAGTTATCTGTGCCTGGTGCCAATTTTTCCCCAAAGCCAGGGGCCAACATATCGGCATACCAGTTATCCCCAAATTGGTAAGCACTGGATTTGTCATTACGATAGGAGCCTGGCAAGGAATTATTGCCGCCGGGCTGGTCTTTGTAGAAACCTTTGTTGCCATAATTCTGAAAGGCGCCAGCCACCGGATCCATGATGTTGTGGCAGACGGTACAGTTTGGATTGTTCAGCGTTGGGTTGTTTTCATCGGCCAGTGCGGCTGGATCGGTGGTGCGTTCGGACAGGCCTTCAATATCGACACCCAGAAAAAAATAATAAGTCCAGCGGGCTCTGGCGCGATTACGGTTAGTTGCGGTAGAGGGAAATCGACTGAGAAAAGCCGGAGAGTTCAGTATGCCGGCATGGGGGTAGACCGTAGGAATATTGTAGTTAGCGGTTTCTGGATCCTGGCTACAGAAAGTGCAACGATAGTATTCAGTGATCCTGCCCTCGCGCCATTCATCAGGATCACTTGCATCATCGAAGGTAATATTGCCTCCGTAGACCTCCGCCGAGTAGGGATTCACCATCACATAGTCGGCGGTCAGAACTTCCGTGTACGGCCTTTCATCCATCACCACGTGGGCGATTAACTTCATCGGCTCCAGCGCCAAGGCCTCGGTAGTCAATTGTTTGTCGGAACCAATCGGGCCCGGTATCTGGTAATACTGATAGGAATTGGGATAACGATAACGATCCACGATGCCGAATACATTGCCGGTTAAGGCTTCGGTTAGTAATCGGTTATTCGCGGATTAAATGAGAAAATTTTCAAAACCATCACCACTCATCAATCCGCGCAGGCTCACCGCGAGCTGTTCTTCGCCAGCGCCAATCACACTATTAATTTCTTGTGTGGTAGGCAGACGCCCGGCAAATAATAGCGCCGCCTTGCGCAGAGTTTGCTCATTGTCCATCTTGGCGACGTTGCTGAAGATGTTCTTCGTCGTACCGGTAGAGCCTCCAGTGCTGGCAATATCATTTAAACTACTGGCGACAAAATCCGACCAGAGCTGCAACTCGGCACTGCCGGGGAGCAATTGCACTCCTCCACCATGCAGCGTGCCCTGCGGTTTGGAAAGAATCAGGGAACTGCCATTCGGCGCATTCTCTATATAATCAATCAAGGCGTTGTAATTGCTTTGTTGATAACCCTCTACCGAGCTATTTACATAATGCAGGGCACTGGTAGCGGCGACACCCGTACTTGTGTGGCAGACAATGCAACGATTCTGAACAATCGGTGTAGAAATACTCGCCACATAGAAAGTAAAACTGGCGGCATCACTGGCCTCGGCTGCTATTGCAAAACTTAGCGGCGCACCACTGTAATACAACTGGCCTGGCGTCGCCGTGGTGTCATAGGCGAGATAGATCTGCAAGCTGGCTCCTGCCAGTCCGGCTGGTCCCAAAGGCGTGTTTTCAACAAGCGTTAGCGGCTCGATAGCTTGCAGTGTCTTGCCGGGGGAAGTCGCCTGCAACGATCCTATGGTTCCGTCCCAGGGCACAAAATCACCGGATTCCACTCGCATCAGGGTATCGGCACCCAGTACGGCAAGCAGATACAGATTACCCAGCGTATTGATATGCTCTGGCTGCACCTGAATCTCGGCCAGAATATCCAGCAACTGATCACCGCCGAAGCTGGCACCGTAGCTAAGCCCGTCGTCTGCCGTTACGCCACCATAGAACCTGGCGCTGGTCGCCGCACCGGTCGCCGTAGAAGGCGAAGCCAACTCTGGAAGCTCGCCGAACAGCGCAGTGCAGAACAGACTAAAGCCCGTACACACCACCAGCGCCAACAGGCTTCGGGTTTTCTGCAGATGGAACAACGGTTTATTGCTCATGGTCAATCCGGTCTCTTGCATGGGAATGCGTCCTATTTAATCATAATTACGTTTTTCAACTGCCGAGTAGAGCACACTCTGATTAGCTGGATCTGAACGCAGACCTGGCGCCTTTCATGGAAAATGGATGAAAATCGCTCAGGCATTGTTGTTCAGTAAATGCAATTTTTAAGCCACTACCGGGCGATCTCAAACACTCAGCTTTCCTGGCGGCTGTAACCTGTTCCCAGGAGTTTCTGCGTGAAGTAAGAGTAATAACGCGGCAAATTGATATTGGTTTACAGGAGGGCTACATCAACAATTTATTCCAGGTACCAGGGGCTAAGGGCTAGGCGAACAGGCGAGGCTTCACCTTTATCTTGCATCCACCAGCATAAAAGTCGCATTGGTTTTCGCGACAAGTTTTTCGTCGCTGAATATGGCTACCTCGGCCCTGAAGAGTCGCTTCCCGGCGTGAATGATTAGCGCTTCGGCTTCGAGGGTTTTTCCCTGGGGAGGTCGAATAAACGAAATACTTAGATCCGTTGTGGCGGAGAGTTTTCCTTCCGGGCGAACCGATCTTACTGCAACACCTGCCACCGTATCTGCCAGCGAGGTAAGAACACCACCGTGCACACGGCCGCCATTATTCAGATGGTGATCCTTTAATTCGAGGCTACATCTCGCTTTGCCGTCGGCAACTTCGAGTATTTCGATACCGAGAAAATCGCCGTAGGGGCTCATTGGAATTTCATTGTCCGCCATGATTGCTTTCTACCTTTGTCTATTGCCGTAGATCGGCTGACGCTTCAGCCATAGCCTGAATGAGATCGATCAATCCGGCAAACGATACGCAAAAATATAGCCACCTTGCGGATCCTCCTGATCGGCAGGCAACACACGAAAGCCGGTTCCGCTGGTTGAATTAAACACGGGCACGGTGACAACAATCGTTTGCTTGCCTTGCGGTGACAGGTAGCTCATGGGTGTTGCCTGGGCGGTGAACGGCAGGTCGTGACTCCACACTTCCTTGCCATCTAGAATGCTGCTAGCCCTGATCGTGTTATCGAAGGTGCCGGCAGTAAAAATCAAACCACCAGCCGTCGTTACCGTGCCTCCGGTTTGGGGCGTGCCCACCGAAACAGGCAACATGGTTTTTATTCCCCAGGGCCCGCTGTCCTTCGCGCTACCAATCGGTCGCTCCCAAAGCAATTGCCGGGTTTCCAGATCGATGGCCGCCAGCACACCATAGGGAGGTTGATTACACGGGATACCTAACGGCGACATGAAGCGCACCGTACTCTGCGAGTAAGGTGTCCCTATCTGATTTCCAGCAACCCCTTCCGGCAATTCATCCCTTGGTGTCAGCTTCAGCTGATTACCTACTAGGATCGGGTTCACTATCATAATATTGTTCACCTGATCGACACTTACACTCCCCCAGTTATGACCACCCGCATTTCCTGGATATTGAAAGATGGTATCTACGCCGGGTACGGTAAAGTGACCTTCGTAGCGCATCTTCTTAAATTCAATACGACACAACATTTGATCTATTGGAGTAATACCCCACATCTTGGCCTCGGTCATATCGGCACGAAAATTGGGCATATCCATGGTAAAGGGTTGAGTGGCGGCGACAAAATCTTCCGCAACCCCACCGGTTTGTGGAACCGGCAATTCCTGAATATCGAAGATTGGCTCACCGGTCACTCTGTTCAACGCAAACACTTCGGCTCGTTTTGTCGGCACCAGTACGGCCGGAATCTTCTCTCCATTCTCGCCGGGCAGATCGATCAACACCGGCTGGGATGGCACATCATAATCCCATAGATCATGGTGCACAGTTTGGTATGACCAACGCACAGAACCATTTTCTCCATCGATAGCGACTATGGAACTCGCATATTTTTCGCTGGACTCCAAACGCTGACCACCGAAATAGTCGGGTGTTTCATTTCCAGTCGGGGCATATATCAATCCTAACTCTTCATCTACGCTAAACAGACTCCAGACATTAGGAGTACCTCTGGTATAAACCTCTCCACGTAACGGTTCGGTGCTTACCCCTGGCCGCCCCATATCCCAAGCCCAGGAAAATTCACCACTGATGGCATTGAAGGCTCTGACCACGCCCGACGGCTCACCGACACTGCGATTATCCAATACCCAGCCACCGACAACAGCGTTACCACGAACAATACCGGGCGGGGAGGTTTGAAAGTTGAACATGCGCGGGTCATTACCCATACCGATTGTCAGATCTATTTCCCCTTGCTCGCCGAACCGAGAGCAGCGTGCGCCACTGAGCGCATCAACGGCGATCAAGCGTGCATCGGATGTGGCTGTAAGAATTCTTTGCTGGCATTCGCCATCGTATTCCGGCGGGGCTTTATAATAGGAAACTCCCCGGCAGCCAGTGGTGAAGTAACGAGCGAACTCGAGATGCTGCGGATCGATCAATGGATCGAACTGCCAGGCCAATTCACCATTTTCCGCATCCAGTGCGATGATGATGTTGCCGCCGGTACAAACATAAAGCAGCTCACCTACTTGCAAGGGGGTCGCCTTGAATGTGCCGCCAGCGCCGGTTCGATAAGACCACGCGAGTTCCAGCGCTCCGACATTTTCGGTATTGATTTGATCTATCGGAGAATAGCGACTGCCGCCAACAGTATTGCCATAACTTGGCCAGTCGGTAGCTGTATTCACGGTGTTGACTCCGCTTCGTTCCGAAAGCGGATGAACTTCGTAACCAGTGCCATCAACAAATACGTAGACAGTGATGGCTACCACGATGAGCGTCGTATACTTTGAGATGCTGGATGCAAATAACGGCGGCGGACTTCCCTGGTACAGAGATTTGCGCAGCCAGGGGGTTAGAAACCACAGACTGATGACAGCAAAAGGCAAAATGCGAGGCGCCAGAGCCCAGAGATTAGTGCCGGATTCCAGAAATGACCAGGCTACGGTGGCGATCATAAAACCCCCATAAACCAGCGAGCCCAGAGGATCGGCTTTCCACAGACGTTTAGCACTGGCAACAAGTAGAATGCCAGCCAGCAAGTAATAGAATGAACCACCAAGAAAAACCAATTGCACACCACCAAGTAACAGTGGAACAGCAATTATAACAAGCAGTGCGGGGAATAGGCGCGGCGGCCGGACATCGGTTGAAGTGTTCATGCTTCTGGATCGTCCTTTTATTGTTATTTAGTAGCGTTAAAGGACTATATCTCAGAATTTGTCAGGTAGCTATTCGCCCGAATTAGTTCAATAAATCACCAGACACCGGGAATTAGCTGCCATCTGACTCGCTGGCAGTATTCAACATAGCCAGGCAAGTCTTTGCTTAACACCTGTTCTTCATTAACAATTCTAAAGCCGATCAAAACAGGCATTAGACTCATCGGCAGATAGGCCCACCAGGATGCCAGAGCGAGGGGCGTAGCCAGGTACATAATCAACCCCCCAACACATCATTAACGCCTCTCCAAATGAAAAATCTTTAGATCTTACTGAACTCTGAGCGCCGTTGCTGTTCCTTGAATTGCAGCTTTTCGCGGCGACGCTGCTCGATAGTCTGTTCCATCGACTGACCGATATGAGTCTCACCCCGCTGCCTCGCCAATTCCATCTGCCGTTCTCGTTCAGCATAAGCTTTCACTTGTTCCCGGGTATGCTTGTCATAGCAGTGATGACAACTCACTCCCTTCTGGTAGTGCTCGCTCTGCTTGTCCTGCTCGGTGATAGGCATTCGACAAGCATGACACTGGTCATAGTCGCCCTGTTCCAGCTTATGGTTCACGGTGACTCGATTATCGAAGACAAAACATTCGCCCTGCCACTGGGTTTCCGCTTCCGGCACCTGTTCCAGATATTTAAATATGCCACCCTTTAGGTGATAGACATCTTCGAATCCCTGTTGTTTAAGATAGGCGGTAGATTTTTCGCAGCGGATACCGCCGGTACAAAACATCGCTACCTTTTTATGCTTCGACGGATCCAGATTTTGCGCGATGTAGGCAGGGAATTCTCGGAAAGAATCAATTTCGGGATTAACGGCAGATTCGAAAGTGCCAATCTCGACTTCGTATTTATTGCGCGTATCCAGCAACAATACCTCTGGATCATTGATCAATGCATTCCAGTCCGACGGCTCTATGTAGGTACCGACAATGTGAGTAGGATCGATATCCTCAATTCCCATGGTCACAATTTCTTTCTTCAATTTGACTTTGGTGCGATAGAAAGGTGTGTTCTCGACATAGGATTCTTTTGCGGCCAATTCGGCGAATCGCTGATCCGATCTAAGCCAGCTCAGTACCGTATCGATACCTTGCCGAGATCCGGCTATGGTGCCATTAATCCCTTCGGCGGCAAGCAAAAGCGTGCCTCGAACTTCTTGTTCGAGCATCAGTTTGAGCAAAGGCTCGCGGAAAGATTCAAAATCGGGGAATTTCGCAAAGCGATAGAGCGCAGCAACAACTACGCTGTCCGTAGAGTTATTCATGTTTCATCCTCATTGCCAACCGGAACGTAAATCCGGCGCATTGGTAAAGCGGGGGAGTTTAAGCAAAATTGAGCCCGATGTAAAAATTCTTTGCTGAATTATTCGGTGAAATGCAAACAGAATTGCCCGGACCCGCTATTTACTAGTGTCGTGCAGTGCCCTGAACAGATGACATTGGCGAATAATTCACTCGATTACCACAGGAAGTTTTGAAGGAGATCCCCATTCTGCCCAGGATCCATCGTAAACGGAAAGCCTCTCATAGCCAGCCAAATTAGCGGCCAGTGTCAGGATGCAGGCGGTGATTCCCGAGCCACAGCTGGTAATGATTTTCTGTTCAGCACTGGCGAGACCGGCAAATATTTTCTGCAGTTCAGCTACCGGCTTCATGCTTCCGGCGTCTAAAACTTCAGGAAAAGGCAGACTTTTGGCGTTGGGCATATGACCACTGCGGACA
>JABMOK010000170.1 GCA_013204155.1 Pseudohongiella sp.
CTATAAAATTAACAACAGTAAATTGGAGTCTGGGCAAAATTGAGGCCCATTATTACTCTACTTTAGCTGCCATATCCACTAATATAAGCCCTTGATATTCATCAAGCTTACGGAAACAGCCATGATCGAGTCCCAGCATCCAAACGTTTTATACCGTGTAGAGGGCAAGGTGCTTGTCATGCAGATTAATCGACCAGAGAAAAAGAATGCGCTGCTTCCTGGCATGTATCGAGCGCTGGCAGATGGCCTGAAATTAGCGGATGAATCAGCGGCCATTAACGCCACGCTAATCCGTGGTGTCGATGACTGCTTCACCAGCGGTAACGATGTAAATGGCTTTGTGGGAGACGGCAGCACAACTGCCGACAGGCCTTCGGTTTATTTTATGCATGCGCTGCATGATGCGCGCAAACCAATCGTCGCCGCAGTGAGCGGTCTGGCAATCGGCATTGGCACCACGCTGCTATTTCACTGCGATTTAGTTTACGCCTCCGACAATTGCTATCTGCAATTGCCCTTCACCCGATTAGGGCTGTGCCCCGAGGCTGGCTCTAGCTACCTGTTGCCAAAACAGATCGGCTACCTTCGCGCCGCCGAGTTGATATTGTTAGGCAATCGCTTCAGCGCAAGAAAGGCTTGCGAGTATGGCATCGTTAACGAAGTTTTACCCCAAGATCAATATCTGCAGTATGCGAGCGACAAAGCACAGGAATTGGCCAGCCTGCCGCCCGAGGCGGTGCAAACCAGCAAACAACTCATGAAGCGCGGCCTGGAAGATATCGTACCCGATACCATTGAATTGGAATTGCAGGAATTCTCAAGATTATTACAGACACCTGAAGCGCAAGCCATCGTGCAAGCATTTCTCGACAAGAAGCAAGCCGGTTAAAACTAGCCCTTGCCTTCTTTCATCAAAAAGTCTTTGGCGATATTAATTTTCTTTGCCAGATAGTCGGTGCCGCCTCGGTCCGGGTGCATTTTCTGCATCAAGGTTCGATGTGCTTTGCTAATCTGCTCTGCACTCGCCGATTCGTCTAAACCCAAAATCTCCAGAGCAAGCGCGCGAGTCATCACCGATTCATCGGCGATTTGAATTTCATCGCCTTGCTGCCGGGCATTGTCTGTCTGCTCTCTCCAATCAGGAAAGGCATGATCGATATAGGCCTCCAGCACCTGGCTCGAATCGGCATCGGCGCGACATTCTGCATACAGCGCCATCAGTTCATTCAAGGCAAGTGTCGACAGGCGCCTTTGCCCATAGCTCCCTTTCAACACCACGCCGTCCATAGCACCGTCATTATGCTGCAATTCCATCGCCAGAAATTCGGTTCGAATGGTTGAAACCT
This sequence comes from Pseudohongiella sp., assembly GCA_013204155.1. Taxonomy (GTDB): domain Bacteria; phylum Pseudomonadota; class Gammaproteobacteria; order Pseudomonadales; family Pseudohongiellaceae; genus UBA9145. The sequence continues at coordinate 1,347 of JABMOK010000170.1, forward strand.
GATTCGTGGCTTTCGCTCTGCCTGAGGCGGTCCGGCCCTTAAACATTTGCCACATCGGCAACAAGCGCAGCAAGGTGGGCAACATTCTTAAAAGAAAGGTGATTCCAACACCGATTGGCGCCAGAATAAATTGTACCGGCAGCCTGCCCAGCGCAATTAATACACCGATAAGCAACAGCGCAACAATGAGGAAGAACAACAGTTGCTTCTGTCGAGGGTTTAAAGAAAAACGCTGGCTCATCGAGCGGGCAAAGTAATAAGCCATTAGGGGCAATAGGATCAGTGCCAGTAAGCGAAATATCATGCGGCTTGTTTACCTGTTTGTTTAAAGCTTATGTAGCTAAATCAACGTGAAGCTCTGTTTGATGAGTACTGTTTGACGAGCTATGATTTTAATTGTTGTTCCAGCAATTTTACTGATCGACCGGATTTTTTACTGAAATCCCGCAGTGCTTTTAAACCGCCTGCGGCATAGATTGCCACCGCTTTTAATAGCTCTTTCAATTGCTCGGCGCTGGCGCTGTCAAATTGGGAATAGGCTCCACCTGACAATCGGCTCAATTCCATAAACGCCTGTCTTGCTATCGGGTCGCCACGCTCCTGAAACATAAACAGTGGAATATTTAACAATCCAAGCTTACCCGCGAGTTGCGCAAGAATATCGATATTCTCCTCCATCGCATCGCCGATATAAATTACGCACTTGATTTTTTTTCTGCCATTTTCATCGATAGCGTGCTGCAGTAAACGTTGTAGTTGGGTGGCGCCGGCCTGACAATAGATGGAAGACATCATAGCCAGAACATCGTCGGCATTGCTGGTCCAGGCACTGCTAAAAAACTCGGCAAAGCCACGAAAATAACAAAGCTGCACATTTAGCCCACCCAAGGCCTGAGTGCTGAGAAACATTTCAGTTTGCAACTGACTCGCCGCGTCCCAGGTGGCTTGTCGACTGGCCGTCGCATCGAGAGAAAAAATCAGCCGCGCATCCCCGGCCGACTTCGGCATCGCCGCAACTTTTGAGAGGAATTGCTGCACATCCTTGTTGCTGGACACGGGATGCTGATCTGATTTTTGCTTCAGCGGTTTGCTATTTTTTAGCTTGAATAAATCTTTCATTAGGCAGCACAACCTCGATTAGCGAGTAATAGACATGCATTGCAGTAAATATAAACTCCCTGCGTGAAATGCCCACTCGATATCTATTTTTTCCCCATACACGGCTTCACATTTAGCCGCCAGGTCATGCAATTGCTGCAACTGCTGCGCATTCAAACAAAGGCTTTCAATCTTATCCGCCTCGACTTCCACCTCGGCGGTCAGCCCGTCGGCGGTCGCGACTAATTTGATATCTTTTTCACCGGCACTCTGCTGAATAATGCCGCCGTCATTGGCCAGCCGAAAACTATCGGGCACTACCAGCCCGGCTACGATGGCCTCACCCAAACCCCAACTCGCTTCGATATAACGCTCGGAAGCTCCATTCAAGGGGTTTTGGGTAAACATCACTCCCGCTACTTCGCTCAAGATCTGTTGTTGCAGGACCACCGCAATAGCCGGCTCACCTGCCACGCCCATCTTCTGACGGTAGGCCAGTGCTTCGGCGGTGTGCGCGGAAGCATGCACATCTGCGATGGCGGCCATCATCGAATCGGCATCCATTACGTTCAACACACTCAGGTGCAGACCGGCGAAGCTGGCATCATCGGAATCTTCTCCAACCGCGCTGGAGCGAACCGCCATGGCGGGAGCAAGCTTCTCAAACAGGGCTTTAACCTCGGCCGCCGCAGATTCATCTCCGCCGACAATCGCGCTGACTAAAGCCACCGGCAAGGCATAGCCATCAGGCGCTGGCAGACCGGCACGCAATGCCACTCCCAGGCTCACACATTTTCCACCGTAGAACTTGTCTTCGCTGGCAGCGGCAAGTGGAACCGCCTTGACTGCTCTGTCGGCTGCGCTATGCATTATAAAATTTCTACTTCCCCCGTATCGCCGTTTACCCTGATCCTCGCGCCATCTTCGATAACTTGCGTGGCGATCTTGGTTGCAACAACGC
>JABMOK010000171.1 GCA_013204155.1 Pseudohongiella sp.
CCAGGCTGTGTGAAAACTCCGAGCGAAAAAATAGTATCTTAACGAGAGTGTTCTGCTTTATGTTTAACAATGCAATTGTGCCGTATAACTGCACTCTCATGTGCGTTTTTTGAAAGTTTCAGTTGCCCAAAATAGTTTTCCCACGGCCTGGGTCGAAAGCTGCCTTTTCAGTATGGGCCATCCACAAACCTGAAAACGTCTGCTTTCGGGCAAATAGGGCAAAACTAGGGAGTCGGAAGGGGAGAGCCATATGTAGATTGATATGTATTACCTGAAGCTAACTGAGACTTCGAGTGACTCATTGAGGCTCATTTGAATGATCGACATGGATCGCAAGTTACTGATTAATATAAAGAAAAAACACTTTTTTGTCGATCTACGAACTAGGGGGTCGCATGTTCGAAAGGAGCGAAGCTCCGCAGACATCCGCAGGCTGCCCCAACGGGGTGAGAATTTTGGTTTAGCCAAAATTTGAATCAATCATGCCGGGTGCACCATTATTTTTTAATGGATAATCAAGCAGTTATCTCAGTAGCGGATAGCTGCTTTTTATTGCATGTAATTTAAATGTAGTAACAACGAATTAGTAGAGCTGGCACCAATGATGGTGAGCTATTAGATTAGTCTATTAAGCCTCTTGAGCAACTTCCGGGTGGTTGATTGCTATCTGCAGCAGCCGCATAACTGCTCCTGGCACGGGAAACCTACCTTGTTCCCAGTCGCGCAATGTCCCTACTGGAGTACCTATCCAATCGGCAAATTGCGGTTGTGAAAATTTGAGTGCTTTCCTCGCTGATTTCAGCAGGATCTGTTCTGGTGTATGCGCGCGGCCAATCTTTCCCGCTTTAGCTTCGGCAAGGGATTCTGCCAGCCCAGGTATTTTCTGTCCGGCATCGTGCTCGATTGCTTTTAACATTTTGTCTATATCCATCATTTCACCTTCTTAATCTCATGTGCTTTCATAGTGCTGCGGCGTGACTTCTTGTAGATAGCAATCAGGGTTACAGTATCCTTGATTTGTATCCATGTGATTACCCTCACGCCACCGCTTTTGCCAGTACCTTTGCTAGTCCATCGTACCTTTCTAGCCCCCTCAGCACCGACAATCAATTTACCGGCGTTTGGGGTATTAGAAATGAATTCTATGAACTCTTCTCGCTCTTCTTCTGACCAAATCTTGTCGGCCATTTTGATGAATTGCTCTGTTTCAGCTACCGTGTGCATGATTGTAAATATACGGGAATCCCGTATCTAGTCAAGCGATTAGGTGATCCTTTTATAAGAATCTACGGACAACCGGAGGGCTTATGTAGAACAAATTGGAACAAATTTGGAACAAATTGGACACCCACATAATTCCCCTTCTTCTATGTAAGTGTCATCAAGCTTCTATTCCTCTCAGGGAGCGGTAGAAATAGAGGGGAAAAGGGAAAAATGAAGAGGGAATTAGGAAAAAAAGGGGGGGGATTAATCTTTAATCAATTGATCAATTTTCAATCCCTCCTTTCCCTTTCATGCCAAGCCGGACGATCACGCCTTGGATAAGCTGCTTCTGCGCTATACTAACGGGCGAACCCGTCTCCTCTATCAAGACTATGCCTTTGCTTCCCTCTAACATTCATCTGCCGGTTACCGAAATCCTCAAAGAGTTGAAGTCGACTCTCAATCGCCACCACGAAGCAATTCTGCAGGCGCCACCGGGCGCCGGAAAAACCAGCCTGGTACCGCTGGCACTGGCAGCTGAACCTTGGCTGGGCCAGAAGAAAATCTTGATGCTGGAGCCACGACGTATTGCAACCCGCGCGGCGGCGCACCGGATGGCGGACCTGCTTCACGAGTCTGTGGGTCAGACCGTGGGGTATCGCATGCGACTTGATACCAGGGTTTCGTCTCGCACAAAAATCGAAGTGATTACAGAAGGCATCCTCACCCGCATGCTGCAGGAGGATCCCTCCCTTGGTGATGTGGGGCTGGTTATTTTCGACGAGTTTCATGAACGTAGCCTGGACGCGGATCTGGCACTCGCCTTGTGTCTAAAGGGAAGGTCTCTGTTCAGGGAGGACGATCCGCTTAAAATACTTATCATGTCGGCAACGCTCGACAGCCATAAACTGGAAGAACTCACCGGGGCACCAGTTGTTAGCAGCGAAGGCAAGCAATATCCGGTAGACATCGTCTACGGTAAATCCAGCAAGCCGAAAGACTCCATCAGTGACAAGACTGTTGCGGCAACTTTAAGGGCATTAGCAGAAAACCCCGACAGCAGTATCCTCGTATTCCTCCCTGGCCAAGGCGAAATCAGGAGCGTGGAAGACTCGCTTGCCATAGAACTGCAGAGTAGAAAAATCAGCGGCGTGCACCTGCGAACGCTCTATGGCAACCTTTCCCTGGAAGCACAACAAGCCGCCATCGCACCGGTACCAAGCATTGGGGAACGAAAAATCGTGCTTGCAACCAACATCGCGGAAACCAGCTTAACCATCGAAGGCGTAGATGTAGTTATCGACTCTGGTTTCGCCCGGGAACCTGTCTTCGATCCGACATCGGGCATGACACGCCTGCATACGCGCAAGATTTCCCAGGCATCGAGCATCCAAAGAATGGGTCGAGCCGGTAGATTACGTCCTGGAAAATGTTATCGGCTCTGGTCAAAAAGTCAGCAGGATCAGATGGCGCCTCATGCAACGCCGGAGATACTCAGCGCCGACCTCACATCGGCTGCCCTGCAACTTTTACAATGGGGCATCAATGACCCCATGGAACTGGCCTGGCTGGATCCACCCGGCCGCGGTCCTTGGCTGCAAGCAGTTTCCTTGTTGATGCAACTCGGCGCGATAGTTCAGAGTGATAACGGCCTGCGACTGACCGACCACGGTGCCCAGATGGCTGGCCTTGCCGCGCACCCCCGTCTTGCGCACATGCTGCTTTGCGGCCAATCGATTGGGCAAGCAGACACAGCTAGCCTGCTTGCGAGCATCCTGTCCGATCGCGATCCATTAGCTCGGGACACTCCCGACATGAACGAGAGACTCGATATCCTTCAGGGGCAATCAAAATGCCCGAACCAACATCGAGGATGGTTTCGTCGTAGCCATCAACTCGCCGAACAATTCAGTGCGCAAATCAGCGGACTGAAAATTGAGACCCCCGCGCAGTCACTAAAGAGCCATCAAGTATCGGGATATCTCATCGCCTGCGCCTACCCCGATCGAATTGCCAGGCGCCGACACGCGGGGGGTTTTCAACTATCCAACGGCCGGGGAGTAAGCATCACAGGAAACCATAGCCTGGGGCAGTCGAAGTGGCTGGCCGTCGCTGAGGCCGGCGGAATGGCGAAATCAAAAGGCGACATGATTCGATCGGCTGCCACTTTAGATGAAACACTGTTTGAGTCATTACTTGCAGACCAGATTGTAGAGCACACCATTGTCGAGTGGGACAGCAACGCAAAGCGTTTCGTTGCCGAACAAAGACAACAGATCGGCGTACTGGTTTTAAGCCGCAGCAAACTCGCAAAGGTTCCACCTGACGCCAAGCAAAAATCCCTCATAAAAACTATTCAAACTTCGGGGTTGGAAACCTTGCCTTTTACAGCGGAACTTCGACAATGGCAGGCGCGCGTCGAACTGGTCCGAATCACTACCGGTAATAAGGACTGGCCTAATGTGTCCAACGAACACCTACTGGCGTCCATGAACGATTGGCTAGGGCCGTATCTCGAACCTATCAATCTGTTAAGCCATTTTAAAAAGCTTGATTTGAAGTCAATTCTTTCGGCGCTACTGACATGGGAACAAAATCAACAACTGAATGTACTGGCGCCGCAGCGCATGCAGGTGCCTTCCGGTTCCAGTTACGCGCTTGATTACACAACAGTACCGCCGGTACTCGCCGTAAAGCTACAGGAAATGTTTGGATGCGTTGATACCCCCGCGGTTATCAATGGCCAGGTACCACTCACTGTCCATCTGTTATCCCCTGCCGGTAGACCAGTGCAGGTCACTCAGGATCTGGCCGGGTTCTGGGATACTTCCTACGCGGAGGTCAGAAAGGAAATGATGGGGCGCTACCCAAAACATCCGTGGCCGGAAGACCCACAGAATGCCGCCCCAACAAGAAGAACAAAACCGAGACGAAAGAGTTAGAATACCCATCCAAGACAACGATAAGAGCCAACCATGCCGAGCCTCGGGCAAACCTACACCTTGCGTGTATCGAAGATGACTGATCAGGGCGCCTATGTGGACGCGGAGAATCTGGGTGAAATCCTGTTGCCAAGAAAATTTTGCCCCCCTGGCCTGGCGGAAGACAGTCAACTATCCGTTTTCCTTTATCAGGATTCTGAAAGCAGGCTCACCGCCACGACGCAAATTCCCCGCGCAAAGATTGGGGAATTCGCTTACCTTGAAGTCGTTGCGAACACAGACTACGGCGCTTTTATGGACTGGGGTCTGGACAAAGACTTGCTGGCACCTTTTGGTGAGCAACACAGACCAATGGAGGTGGGCCGATCCTATCTGGTGTACGTCTACTTAAATAGTGCTGATGGAAGAATCACCGCTTCATCCAAAGTAGATAAGTTTCTTGATGATGATGCGCCGCACGACTTCGCGCCAGGCCAAACGGTTGACCTTATCATCGCAAACACTACCGAGCTGGGATTTAAGGCCATTATCAATCACAGCCATTGGGGACTGCTGTACAAAGATGAGGTACATGAACGGCTTAGTTTTGGTCAATCGAGGCGGGGTTGCATTAAATTTGTCAGAGCTGATGGCAAGATTGACCTCGCTCTGAAGCAGGAACAGGACACACTAGATCAATACGCCATGACAGTTGTTAATTACCTCAAGGAGCACGATGGCTTTGCCGCCGCTCACGACAAAACAGATCCTGCGCAAATTCAGAAACTTTTCGGCATGAGCAAAAAGTCCTTCAAGCGATCCATCGGCGGGCTCTATAAACAGCGCGTTATTACGATTCAACCGGACGGTATTCGCCTCAACAATCGGGCCGACAGCCTAACAACATAACCATAGGGAGGGGGGACGGAGGGATTAAAAATTGAACAATTGTGGTGTCTGTACAAAAATTAATCCCTCCGTCCCCTTAATTCTCAGATGTGTCCCGTCCTGAAATAAGTTTACGCACTGAGGACTTATTAATGGAAAACTCCACGATTACCAGAACGAAGCGCACCCAACGCGATTACTCTCTAGCCTTTAAATTATCGGTCGTTC
>JABMOK010000172.1 GCA_013204155.1 Pseudohongiella sp.
GTTGCGGAGAAGCCTAAGGTATTTTTCCGGGTAAGGAAATTACGGCCGCCCCCATGAAAAGCGACATCGAGATTTACCGGCGCCGTAACGCCTAATAATGTCAGCTCGCCTCCAAACACAAATGTGTTGTCACTAGAAGACTCTACTAACGAAGTTGTCCTGTACACAGCTTGTGGGAAAGTTTCCGTATCAAACCAATTTGAACCGCGAAGTTCCTCGGCAAATTCAGCATTATTAATATCTAATGAAGTCGTAGCAATGACGACTTCCAGAGTGGAATTTCCAACATTTTCCGGATCAAAATTCAGCGAAGCATCGATGTCATTGAAGCGGCCAACGAATGTAGAGAAGCCCAAATGATTAATTTTCCACAACAGCGTCGCGTGATCCGGATCTATTTTGTATTGCCCAGACTTAACCTCAGTGATATCGGTTTCGAAATCAGGCGTCAGTATGCGGTCGCATGAAACCAGGAATACTGAACAGACAAGGATTAGTGAAAATCGACGGTATTTAGAAAATAATTTGAAAAATATTGTGTTAGATAAATAATTCATAGCGACAAAATAAACCCATAATGAGCCAAAATTTAAGAAGTCTCATTTGGACAGCAGTACTGAATCCAAACGGACAGATATCAGGGTCGGCCTGTTCCCCCCTTTATCCAAGCGAATTGTCTAAGCAAATTGTCTAAGCAAATTGTCTAAGCAAATTGTCTAAGCAAATTGTCTAAGCAAATCACCTAAGCAAATCACCTAAGCAAATCATCCAAGCGAATATTGTTTAGAACCAATACACGCTACGAACAAAACTTAGAGCCACTACCTTTAGTGACTCTAAGTCGATGGTGATTTTAATGCATACATCGGACTAAATCTTGATATATCTTCAGATTAACTTCTATTTTGAAGATTAGCTTCGTGGGTTCTGTGGTAAATAAGCTATTTACCACAGAACCTGTTCAATTACTTCGAGACGGCGTAGACATCTATCCCGATGACCACTTCGTTCGGAACCTCAGCTGTGTTCGCCCAGTAGCCCTGACCTACGCCGTACTCCAGGCGTTGGATGGTTACTTCACTGGTCAGGTGAAAACGCAGCTTGCCACCGGATGTGCCCACGTCGAGTTTAAACGGAAAGCTTAAGGGGTGGGTTTGGTCGCGGATGGTCAAGGTACCCTCGGAGACGAAGGAATTCAGCGACTGCAGGCTGCATTTCTCTGCTTTAAAGCTAGCCGTTGGAAATTGATCTACGTCGAACAATTCGAAATCGAGCAAATAATCCAGCACCTCGGGAGACTCGATACTTATATCCCCGATAGGAATCGTTACCGAGAAGTTACAAGTGCCGGGGCTCAGGGGATCAATCTCGAAGATCGCCTCTACGTTTTTAAATTCGCCTTCATAGGGGTCGCTACCGAAGGTATATCTAAAAATAACATGGGAATCGGTTGGGTCGAGTACCCACGTGGCAGCCTGCGCCGGCAGGCCGATAAGCAATAGCAGTGGCGCAAGCGCCGCTCGGTAAAATAGTTTTTGCATGATAATTTACTCCTGATCTTAAGTTATGGCAGGGCGTAGGCCACTAATTCGGCGACTGCGCCGCGCCCACTGACGAACATGGCGATGTATTGCTTGCCGTTGTGCTCATAAGTCATCGGTACCCCGGTTTGGGTAGCTGGCAATTCGAACTCGGCAAGGATATCACCGGTTTGCTTATCATGGGCACGTAGCTTGTTGCTACCGCCAGCGCTTTCGCCTGCAAACAGCAGGGTTTTGGTCAGCAACAAGCCCGCCCGTGTCGCGACACCGGTGCGTGGAATCGTAATGCCTTTCAGCAATGGATTATTGGCGATGGATTCCGGCGTATCCGCGTTGGCAACCTGCCAGACATGGTCGCCACTGTCCATATTGATCGCCGTGATACGACCATACGGTGGCTTGACGATCGGCAAGCCCTGAACCCGTGGCACGCGTACGCTGAAAGCCTGGCTGTAATCGACGTCGGAAGCAACGTCTTTCCCTACCGACAACGCCGATACGTCCGTTCTCGAAGGTATGTACAAGACTCCGGTCTCCGGATCGAGGGAACTACCCTCCCAATTCGCGCCGCCGGTGGCAGATGGTAGAGCCAGTGTGCCGACCGTGCCGTCTGCTGCGTCCGAAACGGAGGGGGGCGCGTACACATTCTCGCTCAAGCGAAATTTTGTAATTGCCTCTTTGGCCAGGGCGAGAATCTCTGGCGTAAAATCGACCAAATCATCTTCGGTGAACCCTTGTCGATCGAAGGGTGCTGGCCGTGTGGGGAAAGGTTGTGTGGGCGAATACCATTCACCAGGTACGTCTCCCGCTGGAACCGGGCGCTCTTCAATAGGCCAGACTGGCTCGCCAGTCAATCGGTCGAAGGCATACACCCAGGATTGTTTGGTCACTTGCATAACAACCTTACGGCCGTTAGGTAAATCCGCTAGAACCGGCGCGGATGGGTTGTCCCAGTCCCAGATGTCGTGATGGATCAACTGGAAGTGCCAGCGGCGCTCGCCGGTCTTGATGTCCAATGCCACCAGAGCATTGGCAAAAAGATTGTCACCGGGTCGGTCGCCACCGTAGCGGTCACCGGTAGCCGATTCAACGGGTAGATAGACCAGGCCTAGCTCCGGATCACCGGACATGGGCGCCCAGACGCCAGCATTGCCGGTAAAGTCCACTCCGTTATCGAGCCAGGTTTCAATGCCCACTTCGCCGCGCTCGGGAATGGTGTGAAAGGTCCACAGAAGTTTGCCGGTGTGCACATCGTAGCCGCGCACATCGCCTTTGACATTGGACTTGGATCGCGGTCGCATGCCTACCTTGTGCGCGGGTCCTATGACAACTACATCATTCATGACAAAGGGTGGTGCGGAGGCGCCGATGTCGATGTCATCAAAACCTTCGGCATTACGTAGTCCCACTTGTAAATCCACCTGACCGTTGCTGCCAAAATTCGGGTCGGGAATGCCGGTTTCGGCGTCCAGTGAAACCAGGAAAAAGCCGGGCGTGATGCCCAGAATGCGCTGGGTGTTACCGTTGCGCCAGTGAGCCAATCCACGGCCGGCGCCCTTGCGCGGTGCATCTGAGAATCTTTGGCCTCCCTCGGGTCGCCAAAGCCACAATACTTGTCCGTTGGTGGCGTCAAGCGCTACCACATTTCGAGTGGTGCCGACGGTGGCATATATCACGCCGCCAATCTCAATCGGTGTGGACGGATTGTTGAAATCGAGCTGGGGTCCAAAGTTTGCTGTGGAAAAGCGCCAGGCGATCTCTAAAGAGCCGACGTTCTCCGCGTTTATCTGGTCTAGCGGCGAATAGTGCCGAGAGAATTTATCGCCGTGGATATCCGGCCAATCTCCCGCGTAGACATCGGTGCCGGACTGGCTCCACGCGGCAGGGGCACAGATAAGGATTGCGGCACTCACGATGAATGACGAAATCGATTGTTTTGTTACTATCATGTTGGACTCTCCAGATATCATGTCTTTAAATCGAGCGCCGCCGTCATAGGAGTCGACTGCGCTGTCCGGTCACCGAGGCTACACCAAGTGGAAATTTAAATGGGGTGATAGTTGCCCAAGGTCAGATAGGGGAAGGATAAGCAATCTATCCCCTACAAGCAAGTCTACAGCTTCAAGGGGTTTGAAAAACCCCGAGAAATATCAATCGCTTAACGGCTTATTATTTGTAATTCTTTGTAACTTGAAAGGGCTAACAGACATCCAATTAAAAAAGCCTGCAGCAGAACTCCTGTTTAGATGCCGGATGCGAGTAGTAAGCTGATTTTATGCAAGCCATTCATGGCGAGGCATCGGTGATTTTCTTTGCTCCCAGCCCGGCATCTGCAGTCGCCTTTATTGGTTTTTTTGGTTTTATTGGGTTTATAGGTTTTATAGGTTTTATTGGGAGACTAGCTCGGCATTAAATGGGATAAAATCGCCCGGATCTAATTCTGTCAGCAGCGGCTGTTTATTCGCGCGGGGTACTGAGATAAACTTGTTAGCCTGCACTCACACAACCCTCGCATTCAGGAGATCACCATGAATACAACAATTTTGAGGAAACTCATACTGGCTACCGCAATCGGTCTGTTTTCCCAGTTTGCCATGGCGCAAGACGACGTCAATGCGGCAGCGGTAAAACAAATCGCCGACATCGTTGTCAGCCTGAACCATTTTCCTTCCGATGCCGACTTGGCCACTCTGGACGCAATCAGCGCTAACAGTGAACTGGCACAGGGTGTTCGCGCAATGGCCAATACCGTTGCCAGCATCAATCACTCTGTGGATGAAGAAGGCGTTGCCGCAATGGAAGCCATCCAGGCCAATTCCCAGGCACCGGAACGAGCCAAGGTGCTGGCAGGCATTATCGCAACCATCAGCCACAGCGTCAGCGATGAAGCCAAGGCGCAGTTAGCACAGTTGTTTCCGTAGTGCTTGGTAGTTTCAATTTCAAACGGGGACCGATTCGTTTATTTGTCTGATAATGGATCGGTCGCTTGAAATTCGCGCTTCGAAATAAAACCTACAGAATTATCTTTCGGACGTCATCTGCTCACTAACGTCTTATCTCTCGCCAATGAACTATACGATAAAACGCTGGCAACACGATCAGTGTTAGCAGGGTCGATGAAATAATTCCGCCTATAACTACAGTTGCCAAGGGTCTTTGCACTTCAGCGCCAATATTGGTGTTCAATGCCATCGGAATAAATCCGAGACTCGCCACTAATGCGGTCATCAATACGGGGCGAAGCCGAGTCATTGCGCCTTCTACTATCGCTGTTACTAAATCCTTCTTCTCTTCTACAAGGCGACGAATAAAAGACAACATAATCAGACCATTCAATACCGCCACTCCAGATAGCGCAATGAATCCAACGCCTGCGGAAATTGAAAGTGGCATGCCGCGAAACCAAAGTGCCATCACGCCACCCGTTAACGCCAGAGGTATGCCAGTAAAAATGATAAGGGCATCTTTAAAGGAGCTGAATACCATTAACAGTATTCCAAAAATAAGAAGCAAAGTAATAGGCACCACCAAAGTCAGCCTATCCCGCGCAGATTCCAGTTGCTGAAAAGTGCCGCCATACTCTACATAGTATCCCGGTGGCAACTGTAACTGTGATTGTATGCGTTGCTTTGCTTCGGCAACGAAGGATCCTAGATCACGACCTCGAATGTTGGCGGTAATCACAATTCGGCGCTTTCCATTCTCTCGATTAACCTGATTTGGGGAGATGCTTGACTCTATGGTGGCAATCTCCGACAAGGGAACGTAGCCAGGGCCATCTATAAATGAGGAAGTAGGTACTGGCAAGCGTTCCAATCGATGCACATTGGTTCGCAACTCTTCAGGCAGGCGAACAATCAACTCGAATCGACGATCTCCTTCATAAATCAGACCTGCTGTCTCACCACCCATAGCCGTTGCAACCAGAGACTGCAAATCGCTCACATTAATTCCATAACGAGCAAGAACTTCGCGCTTGGGAACTACCGTTAAAATAGGCAGTCCGGTGAGTTGCTCGACCTGCACGTCAGTAGCACCTTGAATGGGTTCGATGATGGCTTGCACCTGGGTAGCCGAAAGCAACAATTGCTCGAGGTCGTCGCCAAATACCTTGATGCCCAAATCAGCCCGTACTCCGGAAATTAATTCATTGAATCTCATTTCTATGGGTTGGGTGAATTCATAGTTATTACCCGGCAACTCCATTACGGCCTTTTCTAATTCGGCTAAAAAATCAGCCTTGGTTTTATTGCTATCCTGCCATTCATCACGAGGCTTTAACATCAGAAAGGTGTCAGCCACGCCGGGTGGCATTGGGTCTGTCGCCACTTCTGGCGTGCCTATCTTGGAAAACACTTTCTCCACTTCTGGAAAACGGGCAATTCTCTCTTCCAATGCAAGCTGCATTCTCACGGCCTGTTCTAATCCCGTGCCGGGAATTCTCAGGGCATGCATGGCAATATCACCTTCATCTAACTGCGGAATAAATTCAGAGCCCAGAGAACCGGTTAATAATATACAAAATCCAACAAGTCCCGCGGCCACGGTTAAAACCAACCAACGCAATTTCAATGACAGTACCAACACTGGGTGGTAGGCCCACTTCAGTGCCCGAATTAATATATTCTCTTGTTCTGAAATTTTGCCAGTCATGAAGAGAGCTAGCGCCGCGGGTATGAGTGTAAAGCTGAGTATCATGGCGGTACTAAGAGCCAGTATTACCGTGATTGCCATGGGATGAAACATTTTTCCTTCGATACCGCTTAAAGCGAATATGGGCAAGTACACAAAAGTGATAATGCCCACGCCAAATAAGCTGGGACGTATTACTTCATTCGTTGCATCGAATACCACCTGCAATCGCTGTTCGCGAGACAATAATCCCTTGTTTTGTTTCTGCGCTTCTGCCAAACGGCGCACACTGTTCTCCACGATTATGACCCCACCGTCTACGATCAAACCGAAATCCAGTGCGCCGAGGCTCATCAGGTTGGCAGAGACACCAAAACTAACCATGCCGGTGAAAGTCCCAAGCATAGAGATCGGTATAACTGCCATGGTGATAATCGCTGCACGAATATTGCCAAGCAGCAGGAACAGAACGGTAATAACTAAAATCGCGCCGCCAACAAGATTTCTCTGCACGGTGCGGATAGTTTTATCCACCAGAATTGTACGGTCGTAAACTGCCTCTGCAACTACCCCATTGGGCAGTGTTGCATTTACTTCCTTCAGTTTCACTGCCACATCTCTGGCAACGGTGCGGGTGTTCTCCCCCATTAGCATGAAGGCTGTGCCTAGCACGGTTTCCACCCCATCTCTGGTGGCCGCGCCGGTACGTAACTGGCTACCGATAGAAACTTCGGCTACATCGGCGATCCGAATCGGTACATCACCTCGTATAGCGAGGGTAACGTTTTCGATGTCTTCAAATGTTTGTAACTGACCTGTTGATCGAACCAATAATTGCTGGCCGTTAGGTTCTATATAACCTGCCCCTCGATTACTATTATTATTTCGTAGGGCCTCAACAACTTCTTGTATGCCAATGTTCCAGCGCAGAAGTTTTGAGGGGTCAGGTGTAACGTGAAACTGTTTCTCAAAACCGCCAGCTGAATTAATTTCATTGACTCCATCAACCAACATCAACTGTGGTCGAATAATCCAGTCTTGTATTTCCCGCAAGGCAGTGCTGTCATAAGCCGATCCGTCAGCCTGAATAGCATTAGGCAGGGCAGAGACCGTGTACATAAAAATTTCGCCCAGGCCAGTGCTGATCGGCCCCATCTCCGGTTCCAATCCGTCGGGAAGCTGACTCCTCAGTACTCCCAATCTCTCGTTGATGAGATTTCTAGCGAAATAAATATCGGTACCCTCGTCGAATACTACGGTGACCTGGGAAAGACCATAGCGAGAGAGAGAACGGGTATAGGCGAGATTTGGTAACCCAGCGAGGCCAGTCTCCACAGGAAAGGTGATACGTTGTTCTGTTTCCAATGGCGAGTAACCTGGCGCCTCAGTATTTACCTGAACCTGCACATTGGTAATATCAGGCACCGCATCGATTGGTAGTTGCTGATAGTTCCAGGCACCCAATAGGCTGAGAGCAAAGACTATAGCCAAGACTAGCCAGCGCTGGTCTATGGAAGAGCGAAGAATAAAATTAATCATATGTCCGCCCGCCCTTAGTGATCGTGAACCGCACCAGATTTCTCCAGATCGGCCTTCAATAGATAGCTATTTTCAACGACATAGCGATCACCAGGATTCAGACCACTCAACACTTCGGTAAAACGCGCATCACTTCGGCCCAATTCCACAGGGCGAATCTCAAAGCTATCACCAATCTGAATAAACACGACCTGCCAATCGCGAAATGTCTGAAGGGCATTGGTTTCTACCGCAAGCGCTACCTCAAACTCCCCCACAGTAACATCTGCCTCTATTAACAAGCCTGGGGTCCAGGTTAAATCCGGGTTAGAAAGCGGCACTCTGGCCAAAACATGTGGTGAAAGTCCTTCGCCTGGATTGAGATAGCGGATGGTGCTGTTCGCAGTGAGCTCGCCCATGCGCAGTTCTACTTCCTGACCAGATTTTATGCGTTGAGCCTCGCCCGGAAACACATTCAGATCTGCCCAAACATTTTGATAATTGGCCACGGTGAGCAGATGTTGGTCGCCAGCAAACTCTCCCGGATTAGCATGGCTGTCCACAACGATGCCACTTATAGGGGCGTGAATTTCATAGGTTTGTAAACTGTCGTTGGCCTCAATCGTTACAATTAAATCTCCTTGAGAAACAGCATCTCCCAGAGAAGGCATTACAGATTGAATCAAGCCAGGGTAGCGCGCCGTGATATGACTGACCAATTTAGGATCTGGCGAGATCTTTCCATATAGCAACAGGGTCTGGTGAAGAGTCTGCTCTCCCGCTACTCGCACGCCAATATCCATGGCTTCGGCCAGATCAGCCGACATCAAAACTCGCCCTTCGTAGGACTCATATTCCCAGTTGAATTCTCTCCCTTGATAGCTGGCAGAAACCCTTACATCAAAAGAGTGAGGCTCTTCAACAATACCACTGCCAAGCAGGTATTCGCCGGTATTAGAAAATGTGAAGTCATCTGTCTGACCACCCAAGCGCGTTAGCTGTACGCTCATCCGCCAGTCATCAGGGCTCAACTCTTGATCGCCAGTAAACGCCCATGCTCGATATTCCGGGGGAACACCTTGCTCGAATATTGCCAGTTCAACAGTAAAATCACCGTCTTCCAATAGTCGACCACCATGACGGCCGGTTTCGACCTCTCCTTCTTCATGCTCGTGTTCTTGTGCTGACAGCCCTTGGGCTAAAACCAGGCACATCGCTACTATAGGGACTTTTCTTAAATAACGTGATCGAATACTCATTGTGAAATACCTGCAGAGAAGGCGCCAGGCGCCTCTCTATTAATGCTATTTAGCTCGGGGTAGGACTCACCACTGAGGCGTTCAATTTCTACTCTTAGTAAATGGGCACGGCTTGCGGCCTGAATTAGAGACAACTCCCCATCGAGTAATTCTTTTTGTGCGGCGCTCAATTCTAGATAGCTATAGCGTCCACTTTCAAAAGCCGTACGCGTTGCCTCTAGCGCATTTTCTAAATGGGGTAACACTAAATTTTGCAGTGTGGTGAATTCATTAACAGCCAGCTGTCGTTGTTGACCAAGACTGAGCAAATGGGCCTTCAAGCTCAACAATGCCGTTTGTCTTTCTGCATCTACACGCAACAAATTAGCGCGTGCGGTCGTTATAGCGCCACTCGCTCGGCGCTTGCTCGACAAAGGTATGCTCGCTTGAAATAGAAGCGCGGTGTCATTCAGCTCCGCCAGATGTCTAATTCCTGCACCCACTTCGATGTTTGCCTGACGCTTACTTCTGGCCTCCCGCAGTTCGGCCTCTCTTAATCTACCAGCACTGGCAAATACTTGAATAGCCGGGTTTTGTTCCAGCTTTTGCAAGAGGACGTTAATATCGGTTAGCTCTTCAATCTGCAGCAGATTGGCTTCGGCTGTAGTGAATTCTGGTTTTAATACGCCCCAGAGACTCGATAGTTTTATGCGGGCAGTATTAATATCAAATGCAGACGACTGCTCCGCTAACTCAGCCAACGCCAGTGCAGCAGCAGCTCTGGCGAGCTCTGCCTGTGGTGCTCTGCCTGCTACAACCTGTTCTGAAACCGCTTCGAAAATTTCCGTCGCAAGTTGGGTGGCACGAACAAGTAGCCGTTGCATTTCCTCCGCCGCCGCTAACTCTATGTAACGCGTCGTTGTGAGCGAGAGCATGTCTAACTCGAGAACTTGTTGTTCTGTCGACAACAGATTCTGTCTCTGACTCACCGTATTCGTTCGGAGGGCGCGTTTTCCCCCAAATTCAATAATCTGGGAGAGAGAAAAGGTTAACTCCGTACCGTGAAACCAGTTCAAATCACCAGTGCCTAGAACATTCTCTATCTCGGTGCTAATGCGAAGAGCTGGCCGCTGGTCCGCTGTCACTAATTCTCCGGCTATAGCATCATGGCGTAATTGATAGGTTCGAAACTCAGGGTTATTGTCCAGTGTCAGTCGGATCGCATCACGCAAGCTCAAGGTCTCGGCCGCGGCATGGGTTTGTGTCGCAGAAAGTGAAACGATATAGAGTATCGCCACCAAACAATTTCGATAATTCACTATTTACTCCTAAGATGCGTAGTACGCACCAATCAAATCAACTCTTCAGTCAGGAAGGGCGTATTTAACAGCTTATTCTTAGGATGTTAGAGGAGGAGCTCTTAGGGGAGGTTGAAAATTTTTCGCATTGGCGCTTTTTTGCAGAGCAAGTTGGAAATAGCCCGGTCCTGCAGATTGCGAAAGCAGCGTAATAAGGAACAACGCCGCAATCACGAGCATGGATTCTACTTCGAACATCTTGCTATGCAGATTATCCGAAAGCAATTGCTTCTCGACATCAGTATGGCCAACCTCGCCTTCATGATCGTCATGACCGTTTAGATTATCAAAATGTATGCTCATCGGCGGCTCAAGACCGTCGAAGCAATAGTGACTAACTGCTCCTCCAAGGCGAATAGACAGCAGCACAATCAATAGTATGTAGACTACCGTTGCTGTTGTATTTCTATTGTTGAGGAAACTATTCATAGACTTGCCAATTCTATTGGATTGCAATCAAGCAAGCAAACTAACACGAAAACCGGTTGAGAGGGATTGATGCGCGTCAATATAACGCAGCAAAATATTCAAACCGTCAAATGGAAATCAGATAGCTGGCCAAGGAGAGAGCCACCGACACGGAAATTTTCCGTCCTCGGGGTCACGACCTGCACTTCTAATACCCAATTTGACCACTCCGAGCAGCGACCACTTGCAGAACGTTGCCTGGGAAGTGCGACCTACCCACCCATACGCACGGCTGCAGTATCGTGTTGCAGCAAATAGTTCAAACTGCTGAGTATATTGTGCTGTACACCGAACCGTGGACGGGTGAATTCTCTCTCAGCTGGCATGATGGCCCTAT
The DNA here is from genome assembly GCA_013204155.1 of Pseudohongiella sp. Classification (GTDB taxonomy): domain Bacteria; phylum Pseudomonadota; class Gammaproteobacteria; order Pseudomonadales; family Pseudohongiellaceae; genus UBA9145. Next base: position 11,093 of record JABMOK010000172.1, read on the forward strand.
CTATGAGTACGCCTGCCATGAAGGTAACTACAGCATGCCCGGAATCCTGCGTGGCGGTCAGTTAGAGGTAGCCCAAGCTGCGGAAAGCGGTAACCCCGACAATAATTACATTCTGTGCACTCGTAATAGAGTTTTTAAGGCTCATCATGTTCCTGCTTGCTCTTCTACTTGCCGCAGTAGTTCAGAATTTAAACATCTCAACAGGACCCACTTTATGGGCATGGGACAACTGGCCGTCATCAATCAGTTTTTCAAAGCTGTGGGTACAATTGCGGCCATTATGTTTGGCATGATAGAGCGCCCGATCGGCTCGCCCTATGGATGAGGTATACAAGGTTGCCTCGTTGACCACGGTGAAACCAATGCTCACGGTCACCTTTCCCACCTGGGGAAATTCATGCTGTTCAATAGCATGTCTAAACCGTTCCAGAGCCAGGAAAGCCATTTCTGAGGAAGTGGGTTCCAGCAGAATGACAAATTCTTCGCCACCGAATCGGAACAAAAGGTCAGAGCTACGAAAAGTGGATCTCATAAGATTGGCAATGAGAATCAGGATTTCGTCACCATAGACGTGACCATATTCATCGTTAACATTTTTGAAATGGTCAATGTCGATCATGGCGAGATGGACCTGACTGGTTCTGTCCACGTGGCGCTGGTTGTCTGGACCGAATTCACCGGGGGCAACTTTCTGGCGATTTTTTTGCGCAATCAGAAGATTATCAAAGCGCTGTTCGAATGTGCGCCTGTTTAACAAAGAGGTTAGTTTGTCCCGTTCATTTTCATGGAGAATAACTAAATAGTTTTCATAAATTTTCGTCAGACTAACCAGAGTCTGGATATCTGTCGGAACCAGCGCTGAACTTTTGATGCAAAGGACCGCGGAAATTTTTGTCTGGATGCAAATCGGAATATAACATTCTCCCGTTTCGCCAGGAGTATTTTTTTCCAGAAGCACGCCTTCGAAAAAGCATTGTTGCAGGAGAGGCGGTGCCTTTATGACAAGGGGCTTTTTATTCCAGACATAGTGAGGTTCTGTTTTTCTTATTTCAAGATGGAGAGTTATTTCTGCTTCTGTGTAGCCGGTTTCATGTACAGGTTTATACAGCGAAATTGCAGCGACAGGAAAAAGCTCAGCTATGGTTGCTACCAGGCTGTATTCCAGTGATTCAATATCCCGTTGCCCGGTAATATTGATGAGTGATTGTAGAAGGTTTTTTTGCACAGCTCTATATAGTTATTTGAGTAACTAACTTTCCGTTGGGGAATCCTTTGTAGTTAGTATTACGATACCCCCGAAATTTTCTTTAATTGTTTCGGGGAAAAAGATATTTTTCCCGGAAGGTTCGTTAGGGGAAAGCAGGAATAGCTATATTTTCCCCGACATTTCGTTAGAAAAAACCAGCGACAGATTTATTTTCTCGGATATTTTGTTAGAGGAAAGAGGGAATTGTTTCCCCTTTTTTAACCTTTTGTTACATCTCTTAGAATAAGATCAAGACTCCTTTTGTAGAGCTCCTGAACATCTTCCCCGCTCGTATGTGCAACGAGTGCATCACCATAAAAACAAGAGGCTAGATGCATTAGAATTTTCATATGGTCTGCTGTTGGATTCATTTCCATCAGATGTTGCAGTAGCATTTCATTGCCATTTTTTAGCGTCATGGTATGCAGATCGCTAAGCTCAGGGTAACGTAAATAACGTTCGGCCGGTTCGATGCCATGTGGAGCGGGGTCTATGTAGAGTGATGCAAGGTAGCTTATTAGCGTCGCCATGACCTGCGGATGTTTGTGTATCTGTTGGGCAGTGGTATCAAAGATGCGCCGAATGGCGGCTTCGCCAGCCAGTGGTTCTTGAAGTTGTAAGGCTGTTTGGTCGAGCGACCAAATCCCCATAAAATAGTTAAGCAGATCATCTTTCTTTTGAAAGTAGTTAAAAAAAGTCATCTCGGTTATTTTGACTTTTTCGGCTATGTCTTTGACCTTCATCTCTTTAAAACTGGTAACAGCAATGAGCTCGAACATCGCCTGCAGGATGTTGAGCTTTGTTTGGGCCTTGTTCAGGGCGCGTTTGCCAAATTCTGCCATGCCTATTCCTAACACTTTGTTTACTCAGGTAATTATAGACGGATTCTTGCTCATTGTTAGCAATTATTTTAGCTGACTAAAATTATCTTGACAAGGATTCAAAACTGAGGCCAAATACTTTAGTCGACTAAATTAATTTTTGGTATGAATATTTGAGCATGATAGAGAACGAGCGAGGCGAGCAATGATCATACAAAGGTATCGATATCCATTCAGGTTTTACTTCTTAAGCGCGGCAATTCCGTGGTTTTTCTGGGCTATCGCTGCTTATCTAAGTCGTCTTGAAAACTCAGCAGATTATCTACTGCAACTTAGTGCTCTTGGTTTACTTGGGCTTTGTGGGCCAATATTTGTTGCTGGGTTCTTTTTCTTGAAAGACAGGGAACTTCTAAATGACCTTAAAAAGCGCTGTTTCAATTTCAAGGAGCCCAGGAAGGTCTACTTTGCGCTAGCGCTGCTTATTATGCCAGGCAGTATCCTACTGGCGATGGCGATTTCACTTCTTTTTGGACATTCGATTGAGCAGTTCGCTGTGACAGGGAGTGTCTCATTTACCTCGGGAGTATTCCCCGCATGGTTCTTTCTTCTTGTTGCACCTCTTTTGGAAGAACTTGCATGGCATACCTATGGGACTGATTGTTTAAGACAGCGTTTCAACCTGTTTTACACGTCTATAATTTTCTCTTTCTACTGGGCCTTTTGGCATGTTCCTTTAGCCTTCATTGAGGGCTATTTCCATAACAATTTGTTGGTTGAAGGGCTTATTTATAATCTCAATTTTAGTTTAAGTATTTTCCCCTTTGTTTTCATAATGAACTGGCTCTATTTCAAGACGGGCCGCAATATTCTGGTGCCAATTGTGATCCACATGTGTGCCAATTTTTTCAATGAAATATTTGCGACACACCCAGATAGCAAAGTCATTCAGACAGGTTTGTTGTTGATAGTTTGTATTGTTGTAATTTATAGAGAACGGGATATGTTTTTCAAACGTGAGGATCCGAGCATGAGTTAGTGGGTGCAATAATACAAAGGTCATTGCGAGTAAGATCGCTTCAGCAATAGCTTAAATTTTCGCATGTACAATTCACACCAAATTCCTGGACGAAAACTACTGTATTTTTACTCCCGGCCTATCTATCCTGCGCATAGTCGATATAAAACAGGGAAACTGCTATGGAATTTGAAGCACTTGTGCGCGGACGTCGAAGTATTCGTGGTTATAAACCGGACCCGGTACCACGGGAAATAGTGGAGGAAATCATTGAGGTTGCCAAGGGGGCCCCTTCGTCAATGAACACCCAGCCATGGTATTTACACGTAGTAACCGGTGAGCCGCTGGATAAAATTCGCAAGGGAAACACCGAGCGAATGTTGGCAGGCATCAAGCCGGAGCGTGACTTCCCCACCAAGGAAGCATATGAAGGAATTCATCGCCAGCGCCAGATCGAAATTGCAGTACAGCTTTTTGCAGCCATGGGAATAGCCAGGGATGACAAAGAAAAACGTACCGACTGGGTAATGCGGGGTTTCCGGCAGTTCGATGCACCGGTATCTATCGTATTAACTTACGACAAAATTCTTGAGCCGGCCGCCATCAGCCAGTTTGATCTCGGCGCGGTGTCCTATGGGATTTGCCTGGCGGCATGGGAGCGAGGGCTTGGCACGGTCATCAATGGGCAGGGCGTTATGCAATCGGCGGTGGTGCGCGAGCATGCGAATATCCCTGATGATCAAAATATCCTCACCTGTATCGCGATGGGCTATCCTAATGAGGAGTTTTCCGCCAACGGCGTTAAATCCCGTCGAGCCGCGAGTGAAGATTTTGTCACCTATGTTGGCTTCGATTGAAGGCAGTGGTTAAACAAATTACTCGGACCAGCAGGACGTTAGCCAATGGTGAACAACTCGGCGGCACCATAGTGCGCTGTCGTTTTTCCTTAGCACAGGGCCATGAGCAGAGCGAGACCAGGAGCACTCACGGCAGGCTCACGGTAAGATAGTGCTAGTCTCTCTCCAAACGCGTTCACTCATTCATGGCGTTGTAGATCACCCGTTGTGCGGCATTATTGTCAAACGGGGCACCCCGTGGACCGCCTTGTTTCTGTTCCATATAAATCAGGTAGAAATCATTTTCAGGGTCGACGATAAATAGCGTGCCGCCGATACCGCGCCAGCCAAAATTGTGTGGGCCATCGGCGTTGTCACCCTCGGTAGGCTGAAGATGAAATCCCAGTCCCCAGTCGCCGCGCTCACCATAGAAAAAGTGTTCTCTGGATACTTCATCACCGATGAACTTGCCCTGCATCTGCCGCAAGGTTCTGCTTTTAAGAATGCGAGCGCCATGGTAGCTGCCACCATTGAGTAACATCTCTGCAAAACGCGCATAATTCTCGGCGGTGGAATTGAGTCCACCGCCCCCCGAGAACATCGGTCTGACAATGGTATTGTCTGGCATATTGCCATGAATCGGTTCGGCGATGCGGTAGGCTTTACTCAGTGGCACGTAGAACGAAGTGTCATCCATGCCGAGCGGATCGAAGATGCGCTCCTGAAGCAGTTCATCCAGGGGTTTGCCAGCCGCCACTTCGAGCACGGCTCCTAATACGTCGGTAGAATGTCCGTAGTGCCACTTGGTTCCCGGCTCAAAATACACTGGCAACTTGCCAAGGGCCTGAGCCGTTTGCAAGGCGGTGCCCGCCATGGAGACATTGGCGGTGTAAAGCTTGCCTAGCCTGCTGTCAGGAGAAAAGAAGGCCTGGATCAGACCCGATTCCTGAGTCAACAAATGTTGAATCGTCATCACATTGCGGGTAGGGGTGATATCTCCTGTGGCTTCGTCGATGACTGTCAGGTTGGCGAATTCCGCTATGAATTTGGAGACGGGGTCATCCAGTTTTAGCAGCCCATCTTCCACCATGGACATGGTGGCGACACTGATAATTGGCTTGGTCATCGAATAGATTCTGAATATGCTGTCCCGATTCACCGGTGTATTATCGTCAGGCCCCTGATAGCCCACGGTCTCCACCACACCTACCCCCTTGGTATTGCCAACTAACAGCAGCGCCCCGGGAATGTGATTGCCATCCACCGCCGCCTGCATGCTTGCCTTAATTTCGTCGAGTTCGCTTCGATCTATTCCAAAATTGGTGGAATGAATCATTTTAATAGAGTCGATTGGCGGTGCGGCATTTACCGCTATTGAGGCCAGTAGCAGCATGATGGCAGTGCCAAGCCGTAGAAGGATTTTATTCATAACAGTTCTCACCCTTTCTTAAATTGTTTAAATTGAACTACCTTGTCTAAATTGAACTACCTTGTATAAATTGAAATACCTGGTCTAAATTGAAATACTTGGTCTAAATTGAACTACCCTGGAATCAGAGTGTACCCGAATTATTAAATCCGGGGCCTGAATTTTAATTCTTTGTCATCATATGTCTATTCAGCCATTGTTCCACATCCTGAAACACTTCCTGCTGTTGCAGGTCATTGTGAGGCTCGTGAAATCCATCGGGGTAAATTTTTAGCTGCTTGTCGGCAAAACTTACCTTGTCGAAAAATCGTCGGCTACCGGCGACAGGGATTATCTGATCGGCTTCGCCATGAAAGATAAACAGCGGAACCTCAAGCTTGTCGGCATTCGATTGCACGCGATCGATGCAGGCCATGAATTCTGTCCCGAACCGTGCCGAAATTTTCGAGCTCACCAGTGGGTCTTCGCTGTAGGCGCGGACCACTTCCGGGTCTCTGCTGATGGCCTTAACATCGAGACCATTTTGCAGGGCAAACCTTGGCCAGATTGCAGAGAGTAGCTTGCCCAGCCGTATCAACATTGGACTAACGCCAGGCTGAGCCAAGGCTGGAGACGAGGCTATTACCGCTGCAAGCGGCTGCTTTGCATTAAGGGTCAAATAGTCCAACGCGATCTGAGCGCCCATACTATGGCTGTATAGAAACAGTGGTTTATCCGGATTTTCCGCTCGGACCCATTGCAAGAAGCAGTCAAGATCTTCGCGGTATTCCTGCCAGCTCATGACATGGCCTGTTTGGCCCGCCGATTTTCCATGTCCCCGGAAGTCGAAGCCGTACAGGGCATAGTTCTTCTCCAGGAAGTAGTTAACCATATTCCCATACCTGCCAGAATGCTCTCCGCTGCCGTGGGCGATGGCGATAATGGCTTTACAGTCCATCTCCGGCTTCCAGCACTGAAAGTACAATTTGCTGCCATCCGTGCTGGCAAAGAATCCTTCATCGTGAATCATGAAACCTTCCTCCTGGGAGTATCAAAGTAGGAGCATCAAAGCTGGAGCATCAACACAGGAGAAGCAAAAACGGGCCGCAAGGGCTGCGCTAAATCCTGATTTGTTTGTACGCGGGATACTGCGCTAATCGGGCGGCACGCCGCGGCATTAAATGTTCGTTTACGCCGTATTCATCGCAGGGGGGTGGAGCAAGCAGACTCAATTTGTCGGCACTCTTTACTACTGTCCTACTACTGTCCTACTACTGTCTCAGCGGCTAACGAACATCGTAACGAATGAAGGCAAGAAATGCGCAGGCAAAGGCGATGAAGGTAAAGATTGCAAGTAATCCAAAATCCAGAATTGAGGCTTGAATAACTTCCGCTACAGATTCCTGGCTTGCGGTAAATTGTGGCATGTCACTGGAATCGATGGCCTGATTGCCACTGCCGGCATAAGTGTAGCCGCCTGCGGCTCCTCCTCCCCGCCGTTGCTCCGCGAGCAGTGCCGCCTGTTCATCCTGCTCTTGCTGCCATTTTCTGGCGACATAGGCATTGTAGGTCGCGCGGTAATCTACCATCTGGTCTTCGATTCTGTTTTTCATGGAGGTATTTGTGCCCCCCAGATTCATGGCTGTAAGTTGGTAGGCCGATGCCGGTGAAACGCGAGACAGAAGAAAGGCGAGACGCTCCTGTTCGGCCTTCGCGTTGCGCAAGTTTTCGTTCACCCGGCGGTTATTCTGCTCAATCACGATTTCCATTTCAGCTTGCAGCCGGTTGGATTCCTCGGTATAGAGGTCGATGTTCGCGGCGTAAAACGCACGCCGGTCAGACTCGGCAAGGCCTTGTGCCGGTTCCATCATGGACTGGTAGCGCAGATTTCTGGTTGTTCGCAGCTCGCCCTGGGCGTCGGCGCGGTAACGGTCTTTCTGACTCTCAATTTCAGCAACCGTTGGCACTGCCACCAACTGTCCGGCGGCCATTACCGCGCCGCGAGGCACGATCAAGACCAGGGTAATCCAGACTACGAGAAGTAGCAGAAAAGAAACTGCAGAGTTTCGAGTCAGGGCAGAAACCAGCAGCCCCAGGGCGATGAAGAAGGTGAAATAGAGAATTGATACGCCTATCAAGGTCCCCACCTTTAGCCAGCTGGTAGCCGTCATCGGTATGCCGTATACGATGAGCAACAGCAAACCGATCAGGATCGGAATCAGCAGGGGAATGGTAAGCCCCAGCCAGGAGCCTGCCAGTTTTGCAAACAGATACTGACCACGGGCGATGGGATTAGAGAGAACCAGTTTCAGAGTTCCGCTTTCCCGCTCGCCATTAATGGCATCATAGGTAAACACAATCGCAAACAAGGACAGCACGACCTGCACGATGAAAGTGAAATCGATGGACCGAAACACCGCAAAAATAGGATCGTCAGAATAGGCGCTCTGTTCCAGCTTTATATCCTGCTCAACACTGATCTCTGAGAGTCGTCCGATATCGAAGTTCACGCCAGAAACAAAAATCTGCATGGGATCGGGTTTGCGATACACCTTGGTCGGTAAGTTGCGAAAGGAGGTGGCTTCCGCAATCTGCTGGTCTACCCAATTGCTTGCGGTTTCATACTGGGCTACTGACGAGCGGTATTCATTGATACCAATAAATACACTGAGCAGAATAAGCAGGGAACAAACACCGAAGGTGGCGACAAATTTCGGGCTCTGCAGAATCGATTTGAGTTCCTTCTCGATCAATACCTTAAGCATTATCTATCTCCGTTGGCAGTGTAAAGCCTGACTGATCTACTGACTAATCTACTGACCACAGCGCATGGTTTAACGTACGTCATAACGATTAAATCTCACAAAGGCGCCGGCAAAAAAGAAGGCGTTGAACATGAACAACAGACCGAGATCGGGCAGTGAGTCATTAATAGCCTCACTGGCAGGCGGTTGCTCATAGGCAAACAAAGGAAGTTCCCGGGTATCTATGGGTTCAGGCTCTTCCACTACCACCGGTGCGCCGTGGCCGACATAGGCTTCGCCGCCAAAATCTACATTTTTACTGCGCATGAAGGCCGCAAATTCCTGCTGGTAGGCACTTGCCGCCTCCTGATAAGAGGCTCTTAGTTCCATGGAGGTAAAGGCCAGGTCGGAAGCCGCCAGTGAAAATGAAGCGGTTGGCGAGATGCGAGCGAGCGAGAAGGCGACCTTGGTGCGCAGGTTAGAGCTGTTGGCACGTTGTTCGTTGAGTTGCTCGACAAATAGCCGCATGTTCTCATCTTGCAGATCCTGTTGTTCTGTTCGAAACGCCTGCATGCCCTCCATCATCAGGCGGTGATCCGATTGATAGTTCTGTTGTGTCCAGGACTGCATGGCCGCCATGTTCTCGTTGAAGAGCTGAGCCGAATACTTGCCCTTCTCGAAATCAATTTCATCGACGCTTGCCACATCGACGATTCGACCGGCCGCCAACACAGAGGTTCTGGGAATGATTAGCACGGCAAAAATCCATGCCACCACCAGAATTAAAAACGAGGTCGATGAACGTTGAGTCAGGGTTGAGATAAAAACCGAAAGTGTTAGAAACACACCGAAATACAAGGTTCCGGTGAGGATCACCATGCCCAGGCGTAGCCAGGAATCCGCATTCATGGGCACCCCCAGCAGAGGCAGCATCAGACAGCCAATCAGAATAGGGATCATCAGTGGAATAATTAAGGCCAGAAACGAGCCGACGATCTTGCCGAGGATATATTGATCACGGGGTATCGAATTAGCAAAAGACAGAGCCAGTGTGCCGCGTTCCTTCTCACCGTTTATGGCATCGTAGCCAAATAAAATGGCGAACAGGGAGAGCACGATGGCAAATATGAACTCCAGATCCAGGAAGCGAAACACCGCAAAGATAGGGTCTTCGTTAAAACGACTGCCTTCGGGGCGAAGCTCGCCGCGAACGTCCATATTAACGGTGCGGCCAATATCGTTGGAGACGCCGGATACCAAAGCCGCCAACGGCTGTGGGGGAAGAATGATCCGATGATCTATATTGGCCCAGTCAGTGACCCCTTCCATCTGCCGCATGTTTTCGGTGACAGAGGCATTGTATCCTTCCATGCTGGATTGATAACTGCGGGCGCCGACGTAAAACGCCAGCAGAATCAGTACGGCACAAACACCGAAGGTGATCGCAAACTTGGTTGTGCCGATAATTTCTTTTAGTTCTTTATCCAGTATGATTTTAAACATGGTTTGAAACCCTCACTGACTAAGCTGTTAATTGCTTGTCTTGGCTAATTGCTTGTCTGGACTAATTGGTTTTTTTGATTAATTAATTGTCTCGACGTTCTGCTCTGATCCTGCATGCCCCGCCATATATTGGACATACAACTTTTCGAGATTTTCCCCTTTCAGATCTGCAGCGGCACGCTCCATAACCAGCACACCTTGATTCATGATGCCGATAGTATCAGCCACTTCTTTTGCTCTAAAAATATCGTGGGTCGACATCAGTATCGCCTTACCCTCGCTGCGAAGGTCTGTCAGCAGCCGAATAAACTCCCTGCCGGCACTGGGGTCGAGCCCGGAAGTAGGCTCATCCAGCAGTATAGCGGGTGCATCTTTCAATATTGCGATAGCAATGCCACATTTTTGCCGCATGCCCTTGGAAAAACCCTTAAGCCGTTTATTATGCGCGGCCTCCTGTAGGCCGACGCGCAATAACACAGCGCGATAATCATCCTTGGAGTAATCGGTTTTGCCGCCTAATTTTGCGAAGAAATCCAGATTCTGTATCGCCGTGAAATTAGGATACAACATGACATTTTCTGATACATAGGCAAGTTTCTGTTTTGCGGCCAGCGGATCTTTATGCGCTACTATGCCGTCGATACGGGCTTCGCCCTCGCTAGGCTCGATAAAGTTGAGAAACAGGTTAATGGTGGTGGTCTTGCCGGCGCCATTACCGCCAAGCATGGCATAGATCTCGCCAGGGTTTACCTTGAAGGAGACCTTGTCCAGTGCCAGTGCGCCGTCTTCGTAACGTTTGCTCAGATTAACGGCCTCCAGTCTTGGGCCGGAATATACCTCTGGGGCTTGTGAACTGGACTGACTGGTACTGCTGGAACTGGCTGCCTGGCTCATCTATTTGCTACCTTTTTTAGCGGGCTGTTTTTTAGTCGTTCTTTCTTTTAGTTACTCTGTCTCAAGCTGCCAATAACAGGACAGCAGGGTGAGCATGGATCAACGTCGGGACAGCTTGATACCAAAAACCACGATACCCAAGACCAGGCCAACTATCAGTAAGATGAGAATAAGCGTTCCATACACATTGGCATCCTGGCTTATTTGCACAGTAATCGTCTTGTCTTCGCCTCGAATCGGCAAATCATCGGAAAGCGAGGTGGTTCTTACCCGAACTTCATAGCGCCCTTGGATTATGTCTGCAGGTGGGGTAATAAATAGCTCAACCTTGCCTTCCTGATTGATATCCAGCCTTGAAATTAAATCCGGCTCAACGCGCTCTACCCAGTTAAAGGGTGCGTCAACTTCAACCTGAACATTGTCCAGTCTTCGGGTGCCTTCGTTCACTACTTCGAGGGAGACCTGGACCGTTTCGCCGGCGCTGATGGTATGGAACAGTTGCGGGGCTCTGACCAGAATCTCTCCCAGGCCTCTTGGCACAAGCTCCAAAGCCGTATAGCCAACATCCAAAGCTTGTAATTCAGCAAGGGTCAGGGTTCGATTGCGCAGATCACCAATTTCCTCTGCACGTTCGCGGGGAATCGATACGGCGTAAAAAGGAATAGGGATATCCATATTAACCAGTTGTGTAGGTCTTTCGGGAAGAAACAGACGTAGTGCAATCTGCCTGGTATTAATACCTTCCATAAATTGAAACTGGCTGAGTCGGTTTCCCGATACCGAATCGAGGAAATAGCGGTTGATCTCCGCGGGCAGATTGACTGCCTCGAGTTTGAATGTGTCCGATACGCCGCTGAACAGTTCGATGGACATGGCAAAATCGGTGGTGCCGCCCAGTTCTACTTCCTGGGAAAACTGTTCGGACTGAATAACCGCCTTGTTAACCGAAGCATCTTTTTCCAGAAACACTTTTAAACGCCGTGATGACCCGTTGCCGTAGATAATGTTTACCGACACGATATCGGTATCTACCAACAGGGAAAAATCAATTTCAGCAGGGCTGCCGTAATGTAACTCGTCCACCTTCACTTCATAGGGTAGACCTATGATGGCATCATCATCATTCAGCAAGGAAACGTAAACATCATGCACCACGTCAGGTTGTAAACTTCTCCACAAGTCGTCTTCAAATTCTATCAGCTGCTCGAATTCCGCCCCTCCGGCCGCCGCATTGGCGATGACCAGACGAACTCGTTGTGTACTGCCGGTACCTGAGGCTTCGTATTTGACCGCACTCTGCACCGTCACGTACTGCGCTTCGAACAGGACCGCCAGCATTTGCTGTTGATAGTTGACTTCTGCTTCTACAAAGTTGACCTCGCTTTTATCGAGCTCGGACTCTGAAATCAATTTGCTTTCATACATCCCTTGCAGGCGCTCATATTCGGATCTGGAGGATTCGAAGATTATCTTGGCGCGCTTCAGGCCCAGTAATAAATACTGATCATCGCGTTCATTGAAGAAGGTACCCTGTTGCGCCACAGCCGCCCATGGCAGCAGCAGTCCGACAATTACCATGCAAATCAGGGGATACTTCTGTAGTCCTTTCTTTTCGAGGGTTTTACGCATCGGGGGAATAGACCACATTATCGCTTGCGGCGCAATGAAGAGGCGCTGAAAACTAAGGTTAATGGGTTGAAATTTATCCAATTTTCGAGCGGAAGTCTGATTGTCGAACGGAATCCATGGAACAGGCGATAGGGCTCTTCCATCAAGCTTGGAATTAGCTGTCAGACCCCAAAACGTGGCCTGGCCTGAATAGCGGCAACTTCTCTTGTGAACAAGCTCACAGATCAAGCGATAAATTGTCCCTCTCCGATTTTCCTGTGAAGTCCAGCACACTGCTGGCGATCCTGATTGGTCTAGAGTGACCTTACTCAAGTGGCCGGTACAGAACAGCCACAGTACAATCCCGGGGATACGATGATGTTTAATTTCAAACAAACACTTAAGCCAATTATTTCTATCATGATTGCCAGCATTCTATTGCTTTCATCCGCATTAGTAGTGGCGGAGGGTAAAAGCAATGGCCATGCTAAAAATAATGCCAGCAGTCACGGCAATAGTCATGAAAAAAATAGGAATATTGGTGTTGGAAATGCCTCTGACGGCATTAAGGGAAGTGTGATTACTGACAGGGGCATCTATTACACAGGTGATGCCTTGGATATAAGCCTTCGCTTCTCGAGAGGTTCGGAACTGATAGCGGATGGCAGCGTTGACGCCTATGTCGTTATATTTGCCCCCGCTGCAAGTGACGACGCGGATACCGATCCTGCTGATCCTGCTGATCCTGCTGATCCTGCTGA
>JABMOK010000173.1 GCA_013204155.1 Pseudohongiella sp.
AATCGATCAGGAACTTGAAGCGTTAAAAAATAAACTTAAAGACAAATAGGTTTTAAAAATGGCTGTATTAGAGTTCGTTACTTCAATCGTAGCAATGGTGCTTGTCGCTGTTACCTGCTGGATCATGCTGCTAAAGAAGGGTCGACACAATGTTCGTATCGAGCCTGATGGCAAATACAATATGGGCGAACTTTCAGCCATGGCTGAATCATTGAAGGAACGCATCGACATATTGGAATGCATACTAGACGCAGAAGTTCCCGACTGGAGAGAGCAGAATGAGCACGGGTCCAAGTAGCCTACACCTTAATCGCAAGAACGCGCGCTGGCTCGGCGTCTGTGCCGGTATAGCCGATTGGCTGGATGTACCTACGGCGCTGGTTCGTGTTGTTTTCGTAATCTGCGTGATCTCCTGGCCGACTCTTATCATAGGCTATTTCCTGCTGTATTTTTGTCTGGACAAAGATATTACCGCCGACAAGATACAACAGTATTTTTCCAATGCCAGTACTGCCGAACATTTCAAACAACTGAATTACCGCAAGCCTATCTATAAGAATCAGCGTAATAAGCGCGTAGCTGGCGTCTGTAGCGGCATCGCCGATTATTTTGAGGTCAGCACATTTGCAGTACGAGCGGTTACGCTTTTCTCACTCTTCGTGTTTGGGCCATTTACAATTATGGCCTATATCGTTTGTATGTTTGTTTTCGATCCCGACCCCCATGCACCTCATACCTCTCGTCATGAAAAGCGCATGCGTCGCAAACAGCGTCGCCATGAGCGGCGCGCAAGAAAAAGCAGGAACAGCTATGTAAATGAGGAGTACCGAGACTTCTCCGAAGACTCAGCAACTGCGGCTAGTACATCCTTTCAGGATGATGCCGAAACCACTGAAGCGGAAAATGCATACTCCCGGGATGAATGCACGGAAATATATAGCTCACTGGAACTTCGGCTGCGAGAAATTGAAGCTTATATGACTTCAACAAAATTTCGCCTGCACTGTGAGATCAATCGAATCTAGACCATGAAGAACTGTTTTCTATGTTCTGTTTCAATAGTCTGCTTTGCCAGAGTTTCCACTCTTTAGCCTTTCCCTAAATCGAATCCTTCGGTTCTCCCGCTGCGATTAAACAAGTACACTAGTGCAGTCTCCTGAATAGATAGCTCACGGTATTTTTTTATGAAGTTCTGCCATCAATGTGCTGGCCCACTGGTATTTCGTATACCTCAGGGCGACGACAAACCGCGTTTCTGTTGCCCAGACTGCGACAGTGTTTTCTATCAAAATCCCAAAAATGTTGTTGGTACACTGCCCGTCTACGGCGACAAGGTATTACTCTGCAAGCGAGCCATCCAGCCGAGAATCGGGAAATGGACTTTACCCGCCGGTTATATGGAAAATGGTGAATCCAGTCTGGCTGGCGCCATACGAGAAACCGAAGAAGAAGCAGGTGCTTCTATACTGGTCCAGGATGACAGTCTATATACCCTGTTCAATCTTCCCTCGATCAATCAGGTGTATATGTTTTTCCGCGCCGAATTAGTAAACCTCGATTTCGCGGCAGGGGCAGAATCAGCAGCGGTCGAACTATTTAGTGAAGAAGAAATTCCCTGGAATGAAATCGCCTTCCCGGTAGTCAAGAGCACTCTGGAACACTATTTTCAGGATTTACGCCGCAATAAATTCCCGGTGAGGATGTTCGACGTGCACCATGGCGAAGATAGAATTATCACCACTCACCTGATTAGCCAAAGCCATAAAAACCTGGACTAAGCGACAGCGAAAAAACACAGCGGCGGCGAAAAATAAATCCCTATTCGAAAGCTTCATTGCGAATAACAGAGTAAGCCACTTCATCGTAGGGATGTGCTTGCTTCATCGAGGCAATAACTTCACCTATACAGTCCTGCGCACAGGCCATCTCAACTTTATACTCAAGCAGAGTCTCCAGCTTATCCCGCTCTCCCAGGAAGGGTCTGCTGCCTTCTCCCGGTCGGTACTGGCCCTCTCCTGCCGTTTGCCAGGCACAGCTATCGTAGTGCCCTGCCTTGCCAGCACCCGCTGCAAACATCGCCGACTTAACTGTCTCCAGATGAGACTCCGGTACATAGAATTCAATTTTATAAAGAAGTTTGCTGCTCATGGGTTTCTTACTCCTTCGATGAAAATCAATTGGCTAGGAAAAATCCATCCGTGTTCATTTTATTGAGCGGAGTCGAGATGATGAGTCCCTTGGCGCACAATCAGGCCATGTTTCTATTCTTCCCTTTAGCCAGATTGAGCGAGGACTGTCTGAGCCGACGGCGAGTTCCGCAGCGCTGGCTAAAGGGAAGGATAGATGGCCGTGCGCCAAGGGACTCATCGTCTCGACTCCGCGTGCAGGCCACATAAAATCCTAATGAAACCTAACGCGAACCCTTGAAATTTTGTGGGGATATCTCAGACACTTAGCCCCAGTTTTTTAATCCAGCCACTTACGTGCATTGCGAAACATTCTCAAGCTTGGCGCATCTTCCACCCAATCATCGGGGTGCCAGGAATTTTGGCTGGCTCTGAATACCCGCTCCGGGTGCGGCATCATAATAGTGACACGGCCATCCTCACTACAGATTCCCGCTATTCCCTCTGGTGAACCGTTGGGATTGGCAGGATAAACTTCGGTTTTCTCTCCGCGATTATTGACAAAGCGAATGGCAACGCCATTCCCTCCTGTCAGGTCTTGCAGGTCATCGGCGGCAGAAAAATGCGCCATGCCCTCGCCGTGTGCGACAGCGAGAGGGAATCTGGAACCTTCCATTCCCTGGAGTAAAACAGAAGGGCTGGATTCGATCGTTACCAGCGAGAGCCGCGCTTCGAATTGTTCGGATCGATTACGCACGAAACGCGGCCAATGATCGGCACCAGGAATTAACTCGTGCAATAAAGACATCATCTGGCAACCATTACAAACTCCCAGGGTGAGTGTATTGGGATTGCTAAAGTATTTCTCAAATTGAGCGCGAACGGCGTCATTAAACAGTATCGACTTCGCCCAGCCGCCACCGGCACCAAGTACATCACCGTAGGAAAAGCCACCGCAAGCTACCAGAGCGTTAAAACTGTCCAAACTAACCCGGCCAGCAATGATGTCAGTCATGTGCACATCGACCGCATCAAATCGGGCCCGGTCGAATGCCGCTCCCATTTCAATCTGACCATTGACTCCCTGTTCCCGCAGTACCGCAACTCGTGGCCGGCTATTAGTATTGATATAAGGCGCGGTAATATCCTCATTCACATCAAAGCCCAGGGACACATTTAAACCGGGATCATCGAGATCCAACAACTGCTCATATTCTTCAGTGGCGCAATCGGAGTTATCACGAATGCTTTGCATGTGATAACTGGTAGCCGACCAGATACGCTGCAAGTCAAGCCGGCTGTTCGAATACAGTCGCTGCTCACCCACATCGATGTTGATTAAATTCCCTGTATTGAGGCTGGCGACATTGTGCAGACAGTTCGACAGTGCATTAACTTCGGCTAACTGCTGAACGGCCGCCAGATCTTGCTGCCTGATTTGAATTACCACACCCAGCTCTTCTGTAAACAGGCTAGCAACGGCGTCGTCATGCGCTGGCAAATCCTGCAATTGAATATCGAGGCCGCAATGCGCGGTAAAAGCCATCTCGACAAGCGTGGTAAATAAACCACCGTCGGAGCGGTCATGATAGGCAAGCAATAAATTTTCGGATCGACATTGCTTGATAAAAGTGAACAGGGCTATTAAATCTTGTGCATCATCGAGGTCCGGCACGGTACCTCGCATATCGCGGAATACCTGACTTAGTGCAGAGCCTCCCAGACGATTCTTGCCTCTGCCTAAATCAAGCAACAACAAGCAGGACTCACCTTTATCTGTTCGCAGCTGTGGTGTAAGCGTTGCGCGAATATCGTCGACTGGAGCAAAGGCCGAAATAATTAAAGACAGGGGTGCGGTGTTACTCTTTGTCTCTTGCTGTCCCTCTTGCTGTCCTTCCTCCTGCCACACCGTGCGCATCGACATCGAGTCTTTGCCTACGGGAATACAAATACCCAATTCAGGACAAAGTTCCATAGCCACGGCGGCGACTGTCGCGTACAGCTTTTGATCCTCACAACCATGGCCCGCCGCCACCATCCAGTTTGCCGACAATTTGATATCGCCGAGCTTCTCGATAGAGGCCGAGGCTATATTGGTAATCGCTTCGGCAATCGCCATTCGACCGGATGCCGCCGCATCAAATAAGGCGAGTGGCGTGCGCTCACCCATGGCCATGGCTTCACCCACATACGAACTATAGGCCGTTGCCGTTACCGCCGCATCGGCCACCGGTACCTGCCAGGGACCTACCATCTGATCGCGATTTACCAGGCCGGTGATGCTGCGGTCGCCAATGGTAATCAGGAAGCTCTTGCTGGCGACACTGGGCAATGACAATACGCGCCCGATAGCTTCACTCAAATCTTTATCGGCAGTATCCATTTCAGTTGCCGTCAGCGAACCTGAATTCACATCGCGATGCATTTTCGGTGGTTTGCCGAACAATACATCCATCGGCAAATCGATAGGACTGTTTTCAAAATGAGAGTCGTCGAGGCGGATATGTTTTTCTTCGATGGCTTCACCCACTACCCCATAGGGACAGCGCTCACGCTGGCAAATTTCATCGAAGCGATTCAGGTCCCTGGCATTCACGGCCATCACATAACGTTCTTGTGCCTCGTTACACCAGATTTCCAGAGGCGACATTTGTTTTTCCGCATTCGGAATTTCGCGTAACTTGAATATCCCACCCCTGCCACCATCCTTGACCAATTCCGGCAAGGCATTTGACAAACCTCCTGCACCCACATCATGAATAAAGGCAAGAGGGTTATTGTCACCGAGCTGCCAACACTGATCGATAACTTCCTGACAGCGCCGTTCCATTTCGGCATTCTCACGCTGCACCGAAGCAAAATCCAGATCTTCATTGCCGCTACCGGATGCCATGGAAGACGCCGCACCGCCCCCCAAGCCGATCAGCATCGCTGGGCCGCCCAGAACAATTAATTTCGCGGCTACTTCTATCTCGCCTTTGTGTACATGAGAGTCTCGAATGTGACCAATGCCACCGGCGATCATGATGGGCTTGTGATAGCCACGGACTTCCATCTCGCCTGCTTCGTTAAGCACGGCTTCCTCAAAACTGCGAAAGTAGCCACAGAGATTCGGTCGACCAAATTCATTGTTGAATGCCGCCCCGCCGATAGGCCCTTCTAGCATGATGTCCAATGCCGAAGCGATGTGAGCCGGCTTTCCTCTATCCTCTTCCCAAGGCTGGGGGAAGTCGGGGATTCTAAGATTGGAAACGCTGAAGCCGGAGAGACCCGCCTTCGGTTTGGAACCTTTGCCGGTCGCCCCCTCGTCTCGAATCTCACCTCCAGAACCGGTGGAGGCACCGGGAAACGGAGCGATCGCTGTTGGGTGATTGTGCGTCTCAACCTTCATCAGTATATGTACTGGCTCCTCGGTATAGCCATACTGATGAGAATCGGGGTCCGGGAAAAAGCGCGAAGTCGTATGCCCGCGCATCACCGCCGCATTATCGGAATAGGCGGATAACACGTTCTCCGGAGACTGTTGGTAAGTATGGCGAATCATGCCAAACAAGGAATGGGGCTGGGGCTTTCCGTCGATGCTCCAACTGGCATTAAATATCTTGTGCCGGCAGTGTTCTGAATTTGCCTGAGCGAACATCATCAATTCAATGTCATTCGGATTGCGCCCCAATGCCTGAAACTGATCGAATAAATAATCGATCTCGTCTTCCGCCAAAGCCAGTCCCAGCTGGGAATTCGCCTCGCGCAGGGCGGCCTTTCCCTGGGTCAGAATATCCACTGACAGCACCGGCTTAGGCTGCGAACTTTGAAACAGGCAGCTGGCCTGCTGCACCTCATCCAACACCGATTGCGTCATTCGATCATGCAGCAACCCATCCAGAATTTTGCTCTGCGCCGCACTTGGCCGTTCATGCAAGCCAATTGAAAAAATCGTACCGCGCTCAATTCGCTGAACTTTTCTCAGCCCACAGTTATGCAATATATCGGTGGCCTTGCTGGACCAGGGGGACAGGGTTCCCGGCCGCGGGATAACGATTCGATGTATTTCTACAGTTTCAGCTACCCCGCCCTCTGCCGGTGAGAACGTCGCTCCGTATTCCAGCAAGGATTGCAAAATGTTATTTTCCTGCTCATCGAGCGCGCTGTCGCATTCGAGAAAATGAACAAATTGAGCGCTGAGCGTGGTTACGGTCGGAAGTCTGGCCTGGATACTGCTGAGTAATTTGGAAGTCTTAAATGCGGAAAGAGCTACTGCTCCAGACATCGCTTGCATTGATCTAACCCTGGCTGGTAGAAGCGGTGAGCAGGTGGCTGAACCACCTAATTTAAGGAGCGGCAATGATAATAGATTTGGCGAGTGAATTCAGGAAAAAATACCGCTGCCAGCGGATTATTTTAGTACTCCAGCGGTGGATCAGAGTATGCACGATCGAATCACTGAACTGAAATGTAGCGGCCTTCTTCTCTGGACACTATTTCATTGCCAGCCTGATCCTCTACCCAGAAGTCAACATGAGACAAGGTAGTGATATTATGCTTTGGCGCCGCGAAAGTTGGCTCGGCTCTGACAATATAGTGCTCTCCCGCTCGGGCATTAAAGCGCAGTGTCCGGCTGATATTCTCCCGCGTACGCGCGTAATCCACCATGGCGGGCGCCAGACCACGCTGATTACCCAAATCCCAGGAAAAATACACTTTTAGCTGGTGAAAACCTGGTGCAATCTGAATAGCCGCATAATTTGCACTGCTGCTTACAGGAATATCGTCGACCGTCATAAAGCGGACACTATCAACGTAATTGTTAATGTATTCCATGCGCCTGAAGTTGGCTCCCTCCACCCTCGCCAATTGTATATCCTGAAGAGGATCACCCAGATAGGCCTTATACAACGCGGCACTAGTGGTACAGCCACCCAATAGGAGTGACAAGCCCAGCAAAGTTAATAATCTGCGTGAATTCATTGGTTTGACATAGTGTGTTTGAGAGAGAAGAGATCTTTGTCTCTTAAAATCGGCTGTTACAGGGTTTTATACAAGCTAGCTCCCGCTTTAGCAAGTTATTTGGCCAGCCGTTTCGCTTTGAAAAAGTCTGTTAGCAGTGCTCCACATTCCTCAGCCAGCACTCCCTCCAAATAAGTCAGGCGGTGGTTGTAGTGCGCCGTATCCGGCATAGCGCCCTGACTAAGCACCGCGCCTGCCCTGGGCTCTCTGGCGCCAAAAACCAGGGTTTCGACTCTGGCATGCATCAGTGCCCCCAGACACATAGAGCATGGCTCGATGGTCACATACAGGGTTGTCCCCGGAAGACGGTAGTTCTGCTTAAATTGTGCCGCCTCTCTCAAGGCCGTTATTTCGGCGTGGGCCGTCGGGTCATTCGCATGAATGGGGCCGTTGAAGCCGCGACCAATTACTTTCTCTCCCTGCAGCAAAATCGCGCCCACCGGAACCTCGTCAAGCGCCGCGGCCCGCCGCGCCAGGTCGAGAGCCTCTCGCATCCAATGTTCGTGGATTTCATTTTGCGCTTCGCTAAAAATTTCTGGCTCAATTCCCATGATTAGTCCTGATCCGCTCTACTGGAAAAATAGTGCACAGCAAACAAGCCAATCGATACAGAGGGCCCAATTCCAAAGGCAAATAACAAGGTACCTATTCCCACCGTACCGCCAAGCAGCCAGCCAAGTATAACCACGCAAATTTCGATAGCGGTTCGCACCCTGGCCAGCGGGAAATCGGTCACCCGCTGCAAGCCAGTCATTAAACCATCGCGCGGTCCAGGACCCAGATTAGCAATCAGGTATAAGCCGCTACCAAACCCTACTAACAGAATACCGAATACAGTTTCTACAATTCTCAACAGATACAAATCAGGCTGCGGCAAGTAAGCCAGAGAAAATTCTATCGTCGCCGAAATAATTAGGGCATTCAGCAAGGTGCCTACACCCGGTGTTTGCGCTAAAGGGATCCAGAGCAGCAGCACTCCCGCACTGACAACAAAGGTGGAAACCCCGATACTCAGCCCGCTAATATTTGAAACGCCTTCGGAAAATACAATCCATGGGCTGACACCAATACCCGCCGCAAT
>JABMOK010000174.1 GCA_013204155.1 Pseudohongiella sp.
AGACTTCCGTTAAGTTATTAATTTATTAGTGTCCCCTACTTTTCCCCTTCCGTTAAGTTATTAATTTATTAGTGTCCCCTACTTTTCCCTATGTTTTCATTGACTTAATTGTGTAAAGGTGATTGTGTACTGAATATTTTTCGGGGATGTCTCACGCTCTGTGCACAACCAGGGCCGTTGATGGGTGAGGCGAGGGTAGCCTGGACCTAGTTTGAGTCGAAGAATCTACAGCCTTTGTCCAGGGCTGTATCTAGCAGCTTAACTAAACACGCAGATCATCGATAAAACTTTTAACGCCATCAAACCAGGATGATCTCTTCGGCGATTGTCTATTCCCTTCTTCTTCCTGAATCTTGTGAAACTCTTCCATGATTTCTTTTTGTCGCTTGGTGAGATGCACCGGTGTTTCAACAATCACCCGGCATAACAAATCGCCGTTACTGCCACCTCGAATCGGTGTGACACCCTTATTGCGCAGGCGAAACAATTTTCCGGTTTGGGTTTCGGGAGGAATTTTTAATTTCACCCGGCCATCCAGCGTTGGCACTTCCAACTCGCCACCCAGAGCCGCATCACCGAAACTAATTGGAATTTCGCAGTGCAGATCTCGACCATCGCGCTGAAAAATATTATGCGCGCGTACAGAAACCTCGACATACAGGTCTCCCGAGGGACCCCCATGCAAGCCCGCCTGACCTTCACCGGTTAATCTGATTCGGTCACCCGTATCCACGCCGGCCGGCACCTTGACAGACAATGTCTTGGTATCTTCGACAGCACCACGACCATGACAACTTGAACAAGGGTCCTTGATTTGCTTGCCCGTTCCCTGGCAGCGAGGACAGGTTTGCTGCACGGAAAAGAAACTCTGCTGCATGCGAACCTGGCCATGGCCTGCGCAAGTGGAACAGTTTTCTGCCTCGGTTCCTTTTTTGGCCCCACTGCCATTACAGGGTTCACATCGCACTGTCGTGGGAATTCGGATCTTAACCGAGGTTCCCTTTACCGCCGCCTCAAGACTAAGCTCGAGGTTGTAACGCAAATCGGCACCCTTGCGTACATGGCTTTGAGCGCCACGCGCTCCACCACCAAAAATATCGCCGAAAATATCACCGAAAATATCACCGAAATCAGCCGCACCCTGACTGGTTTGTCCTTCTACTCCCGCGTGTCCGTATTGGTCATAACGTGCACGCTTGGTCTTATCGGAGAGAACTTCAAAGGCCTCGTTCGCTTCCTTAAAAATGTCTTCTGCCGCATCATTGTCGGGATTACGATCCGGATGATTTTTCATGGCAATACGTCGGTAAGCCTTCTTAATATCGGCTCCCTCTGCATCGCGGGCTACACCCAGAACTTCGTAGTAATCTTTTTTTGACATTTCTCTTTTACTCTTTGCTGCGGTTTTTATTAGTCTTAAATCAATGCAGTTTAGGGTTAAATCAAGGCGCTTATCTGCTCGCCTCTTAAACGCAAAAAACTAAGCCATCAGAATGACTTAGTTTTTGCTCTGTTAACGCTCGCTGGATTTACCCATACTGAATACTGGCAAACCGAATCGACTACTTCTCCATTAACTACTATTTTTCCTTTGCCTCTTCCTGTTCGTCTTCATTCACTTCTTCAAATTCAGCGTCTACAGCTTCATCGTTCTGTGCACTATCACTGCTTGCCTCTGAACCTTCTGCCGCACTGGCTTGCGCCTGCTGCGCTTCGTACATTTTCTGTGCCAGACCAGTAGAAGCATCGGTCAGTGCCTTGGTCTTGGCTTCTATATCGGCCAAGCCACCCTCTTTCACGGCTTGTTCGAGTGCCGTAACGGCGCTGCTGATAGATTCCTTCTCTTCGTCACTCGCCTTGTCACCGGCTTCTTCCAGAGTCTTATTAGCTGCATGAATCAGGCCATCCGCCGTATTTTTGGCAGTAATAATTTCTTCGAATTTCTTGTCATCCGCCGCATGCGCTTCCGCATCCTTGATCATCTTTTCGATCTCTTCGTCTGACAAACCACTGGATGCCTTAATCACGATGGATTGCTCTTTGCCCGTCGCCTTGTCTTTGGCTGACACATTGAGGATTCCGTTCGCATCCAGATCGAAGGCCACTTCAATTTGTGGCATGCCTCTGGCTGAAGGAGGAATATCGCTAAGGTCGAATCGACCCAAAGATTTGTTCTCTGATGCTTGCTTACGCTCACCCTGCACAACATGAATAGTCACTGCAGTTTGATTGTCATCGGCGGTGGAGAATACCTGGGTTTTCTTGGTAGGAATCGTTGTGTTCTTCTCGATAAGAGTCGATGCAACGCCGCCTAGCGTTTCGATACCCAAAGACAATGGGGTCACGTCTAACAGCAATACGTCATTCACCTCGCCAGATAAAACCGCCGCCTGAATAGCCGCGCCAACGGCAACTGCCTCATCGGGGTTTACATCACGACGTGATTCCTTGCCGAAAAATTCAGCAACTTTCTTCTGCACCAGCGGCATACGAGTCTGACCACCAACCAAAATAATATCATCGATTTTAGTTATATCGAGGTCGGCATCTGTCAGCGCCAGCTTAAGGGGCACCAAGGTTCTGTCCACCAGATCTTCAACCAGTGATTCAAACTTCGCCCGCGTCAGCTTTTGCACAAGGTGCTTGGGCCCGCTTGCATCGGCTGTGATATACGGCAAGTTAATTTCGGTCGACTGTGTCGAGGACAATTCGATCTTGGCTTTTTCTGCCGCTTCTTTCAATCGCTGCAGGGCCAAGGGATCGTTGTGTAGATCCATGCCTGAATCTTTCTTAAACTCTTCTGCCAAATAATCGATCAGGCGTAAATCAAAATCTTCACCACCGAGGAATGTGTCGCCATTGGTAGAGAGTACCTCGAAGGTATGTTCGCCATCGGTCTCTGCGATCTCGATAATCGAAATATCGAAAGTACCACCGCCCAGGTCATACACCGCAATGGTGGAATCGCCACTTTTCTTGTCCATGCCATAGGCGAGCGCCGCGGCCGTAGGCTCATTGATAATGCGCTTAACATTCAGGCCGGCAATCTTGCCTGCGTCTTTGGTTGCCTGACGCTGGGAATCATTAAAATAGGCAGGCACCGTAACCACGGCTTCCGTTACCGTTTCACCGAGAAAATCTTCCGCGGTTTTCTTCATCTTCATCAATATCTGCGCAGAAATTTGCGGAGGAGACATCTTCTCCCCGTTAATCTCTACCCAGGCGTCGCCGTTATCCGCGCCGACGATCGAATAAGGCACCATCTTGATATCTTTCTGCACAACATCGTCCTTGAACTGGCGACCGATGAGTCGCTTGATCGCAAACAAGGTGTTGGCTGGATTGGTTACTGCCTGTCGCTTGGCTGGCTGACCCACCAGGGTCTCGCCATCACTGCTATAGGCAACAATAGAAGGAGTAGTACGATCGCCCTCTGCGTTTTCAATTACTTTGACTTCGCCTCCCTCCATGACTGCAACGCATGAATTGGTGGTTCCCAAGTCGATACCTATTATCTTTCCCATGCTCAAATTCTCCGGTCTTTCTTTATCTAACTGGGATCTACTGCCGATCCAGCTCGGTTTTAACTATGCTTCCAATATTGGCCCGATCCGCTGTATTTCAAGGATCAACCCCCTAATTCTTCGAAATTGCTGCCACTGGTTTGATCCATTTAGCCTGACTGACCAATAACCAGACAATTTCCACTTCTACTGACTTTAAACCTGTTTACTTCTGCTCCAGCTACTTCTGCTCCAGCTACCCCAAAACGGCCTACTTTGAAACAATCACCATCGCCGGGCGAATGACCCGACCATGCAGGATATAGCCCTTCTGCATTACCGCGATAACCGTATTCGGCTCCACCTCGGGATTTTCCTGCAGGGTTATGGCCTGATGTAATAGCGGATCGAATGGCTGACCCAGAGGATCTACCGCCTCGATATTGAATTTTGCGAAACAATCGACAAAACCCTTCAGCGTCAGATCTACCCCTTCGTGAATAGCCTTCACCACTTCGTCTTCGCTGTCACTTGCCACAGCTAGCGAACGCTCCAGGTTATCCATTACCCCCAACAGCTCGGTGCTAAATTTTTCCTGGCCGTATTTGTGTGCCTTTTCGATATCTTGCGTGGTTCGTCGACGCAGATTTTGCATCTCTGCCTGTACTCGCAGCAGATCTTCTTTCGCCCGCTGGGCATCCTGTTCCGCTTCCGTCAGCTTTGCCAGCAGCTGCTCGAGCCCCGTTTCCTCATTAGATTGCGCATCACCCGCACCCTCAAAATCTTCCTGCTGGTCCGGCTCTAACCCTGCCGTATCGGCGTAGGGATTGTCGTTTTCGTTGCCTGGAGTCTGCGTGCTCATGCCTGCCCCTGATTTTTGTTTCCCATTTCAACAATTCATTACTAAATCGTCACTCATTTACTGCTTAGCACCCCGGCGTACTCGCCAGGCAAGCAGTTTGCTCAGGCGATAATCTATCGGGCGCTGTCCGCTATATGGGGTCTGGAGCACAGCTTTCAAGCAGTTTGGGGAAAATCAGCGGAATTTTTTCCGCTGCGCTGAAAATGGCCGGCAACAGACCCTTTTGCCAGGCCGGCCAAGGCAACCGGGGCAAGCCATTAAGCCAACTTATTTAAATTCAATAAACGTGCATTTATCCATGCTGATCCAATATACTTTGCGGCTATGTTGCAACTGCTTTCCATCCAAAATTACGCCACTGTCGATAGCCTGGAAATTGAATTCGAATCCGGGATGTCGGTTATTACCGGAGAAACCGGGGCGGGCAAATCGATCATGCTTGGCGCACTGGGTCTCACCCTGGGTGACCGGGCGGATAAGACCGTTATCCGCAGCGGCGCGCACAAGACCGACATCTGTGCCGAATTCGATACCCGTAATATTATCGCCGCCCGTCAATGGCTGGACGACAATGATCTGCAACTCGAGCCCGATTCCGCCGCCTGCATACTGCGCCGGGTGGTGAATAGCGATGGCCGATCGAAGGCGTATATCAACGGATCGCCGGTTACCCTGGCCAATCTGAAGACCCTGGGGGAGATGTTGATCGACATTCACAGTCAACACGAGCATCAATCTCTGTTGCATCGCAGCACCCACCAGCGGCTACTGGATGACTATTGCGTCAAAGCTGACTTGTTAGCGGAAATGCAGAGTAGCTGGAAGCAGTGGCAGAAGAACTTTCAGACCATTCAGCAACTGAGTAATCAATCGGCGGATGATTCCGCGCAGTCGCAACTCTTGTCCTATCAGCTGATCGAGCTCGACGAATTAGGGCTTGGCAGCGACGAGATCGCTACCCTGGATGCCGAATTCAGGTCACTCAACCACGCCGATGAGACCGTCGCGTCGGTGCAGAGCGCCTTGGCTCTGTGCAGTGAAAGTGATGACAGCAATGCCAAGTCACTGCTGCATCAGGCCCTTACAGCACTGCAAGCGCTGCCGGCAAAAGACCGCCGAATCAGCAATATCATTGACCTGCTGCTCTCGGCCAATATTCAACTGGAGGAAGCCGTAAGCGATTTACGCGGATTTGCCGATGAGTTTGAAGCGAACCCCCAGCGGCTCGAGCAGGTCAACGCCAGACTCAGTCAACTGCACGCCATCGCCCGAAAACACAAGGTTCCGCCCAATGAGCTGGCAAAACTTATCGCGGATCTGCGGCAACAACTGGCGGCCTTGCAAAACAGCGACGAACAACTGGAAGCGCTGCAGGCCAATGACCAGTTATTGCGTGCGCAATATCAGCAGCTGGCCGACAAAGTCAGCAAGCAAAGGCAAAAAGGCAGCATGCAGCTGGCCAAGCAGGTGAATCAACAGTTGGCGCATTTAGGCATGCCCCATGCACGGCTGGAGGTGACGCTGGTTTCTGCCGAGCCGAAAAACCCGCTGAAGACAGGCTTGGAAGCGGTGGAATTTCTGGTGAGCACCAATCCGGGTCAAGCCGCCAAGCCGCTGATAAAAATTGCCTCGGGTGGTGAGCTTTCCCGCATCAGTCTGGCGATTCAGGTTATTACCGCGCAAACATCCCATATTCCGAGTCTGGTATTTGATGAAGTGGATGTGGGTATCGGCGGCGGGGTAGCGAAAGTGGTGGGCGAATTGCTCAGACAACTGGGTGAGACCGCGCAAATTCTCTGCGTGACCCATCAGGCACAGGTCGCGGGTAAGGGCCATCATCATTTCTTCGTCAGCAAGTACACCGAAGGCAAATCTACCCTGACGCAAATTTCAGCACTGAATGCCGAGCAGAAGGTAAGGGAAGTGGCGCGCATGCTGGGGGGTGAAGAACTTAGTGATGAATCCCTGGCCCATGCAGAACAGATGGTGGCGAATAGTTAGTGCCCGGCGGCGGCGCCACTGCCGTTGCTCCTTTCAGTTTTCCAAGCAGTTTTCTAAGCAGTTTTCCAGTCAGTTTTTCAGTTTTTACGCCTGGCTTCTCATGGAATGGCTAACCGGCTAACTGCTTCCCTGACACTTTTTACACACCCCGTACAAATACAGGCTGTGGTCGGTGATCTTGAAGCCGTACTTCTTCGCAATCTTCTCTTGCTGTATTTCGATCACCTCATCAAAAAATTCTTCCACCACGCCGCAATTATGGCAAACAATATGGTCATGGTGATTCGCCGTAGTGAGCTCGAACACCGAACTGCCGCCCTCGAAATGATGACGCATTACCAGACCGGCGGTCTCAAACTGGGTGAGCACGCGATACACGGTGGCCAAGCCCACATCTTCATCCGCCTCGATCAGGGCCTTGTAGACATCTTCGGCGCTCAGATGCCTGGTCTCGGAACTTTCGAGCATTTGTAGAATCTTGACGCGGGGCAGGGTGACCTTCAGTCCCGCTTTTTTCAGTTCCTGTTTCTCAGTAACCATATCTCGATCTCGGGTGCTCAAAAGGAATTAATCGCACAGTAGCAGGGAACAGCCTTGCAAGCCCGGGCGAGAAAGCGAAACGACTTCCCCTGCCCCCTTGGCCAGCGCAAACAGATTTGAGCAGTTTTCCTGCTCCTTTATGTAGGGTATTATGCCTGCTCGTTGCGACACAGGCAAAGATAGGGGAACTATTGAAAACCCCTTCAGTCGAATAGCCACTAAGCCGCAATCCCGCGCTATTAGCCGGGTCTGGCGAAAACCCAGAATAGCCATAAGTAAAGTAAGGTTAATTTAAATCAAATCAATGAAAACATTCTTTCGACATACCACGCTCATCCTGGGTGCTTCGCTGCTGGTAGCCTGCAACAATATCGGCTCCATGGATTTTCCCGGCGTGTATAAAATTTCCATTCCCCAGGGGAATATTATTACCCAGGCTATGGTTGACCAGTTGCGTCCGGGCATGACCAAACGACAAGTTGTCTTTGTTATGGGCACACCCCTGGTAAGAGATCCTTATCATCAAGACCGTTGGGATTATATCTACAGCTTCCAACCCGGCGGCGGCGTGCGAGGACAGGAACGACTCTCGGTGGTTTTCGTCGATGATCAATTGGTCAGTTTTTCTGGCGACTTCACCCCCAGCGTCGAAGCGGATAGCTAGAAATCCGCTTTTTCTAAAACTCGAATCGCAATCCCAGTTCTACCCCACGGCCCGCCGACGGCGCTATGTCTTTTAACAAAGACGTGTGACTTCGAATAGACTCATCCAGCAAATTGTTCAGTTTGAAAAACAGCATCCCTTCTCGATCACCCAACGGCAGGTGATAGTCTGCATAAAAATTTAGCAGGCTATAGCCCTTGCTCGCGCTTTCATTAAGCCCGGTGTCGGACTGTTGCTGCACCTCGGTCCAACGCAGTTTTGCCTGCCAATTCAAATGGGAATGGCGAAGCTCGCCGCCGAAACGCAGGGGCGGGATACGCGGCACATAGCCACTGCGATCGAATTCCGCCAGCACATAGTCACTGAACAGACTTAGCTCCGACAAATGCGCGCCACTGCGAAACAGGGGAAAGTTAACTTCCGCTTCAAATCCACGAAACGCCGCATCTTCCTGCACATAACGCGCAAGCTCCACGCCCTGTTCGAACACCCCGGTGTCGAACAGAAAAATATAATCGGCGATGTCATTGTAAAAAAGGTTTAGCTCGCCGGTCACGGCGCCGAGATGTTTGCGCAGCCCAATCTCAATATTGCTCGCGCCTTCCTTTCTTGCATTCGGATTGCCAATCTCCAGCCGCTGCGTCGCCGCATGGGACACCAGCCGCTGCCGCGGCAGTTCGCCACAGGAAGTATCGATATTGGAATACAATTCCTCCACGGTCGCCGAACGCTGGGAATGGGCCAGGGCGAATATCAAATTGGTATCTTCCCGAAAGTGCCAGATGGCCGAAGCACTTTCACTCCAGCTCGTCTGCGCGTCGCTACAATGGCCACTGAGTTGATCCAGACTCTGCCGCTCTGCTCTTGCACCAACTTCATAGGTCATATTGGCGACATCGATGCTGTGCACGGTAAACAGCGCCGCGGAATCGATGTCGGTGGCGGGAATGAAGGCTTCCTCGCCGAGGGCGGAAAATTCCCGGTGCGAGAAGTGCAAACCCAACACGCCCTCATGACTGCCACGGGTATCGAGATGAAAAACGAATCGGCCTTCCACCCCATCTTGTTCAAACAAGGTGCCAATCTCGCCACTGCCTTCCACCTCGGCATGCTGGTAGTCGACCGCGCTTGCCCGGCCATGCACTTCCTTAAACCAACCGGACAGGGGCAGCACTAATTCCATGTCGACCCGGTCCTGTTGCATAACAATGCGGGTACCCCCGGCCTCGGCGGCCGGGCCTTCTGCCCCAGACTGAGGAATACCGCCGGGTATGCCGTATTCGTTGGCCAGCTGATTAAAGGAGAAGCCAACATAGCCCGCATCCAGAATCCAGGAGGCGCCCAGGGTTTTTACGCTGGCCTGTGAATTGGAGTTGGCCAGCTTGCCCCGGCTGTCCTGCAGCGCCTGCCGCTGTGCTTCATCGCCAAGATCAATAATGGCTGGATTTATCGCGAAACCGCTCACCTCAACATCGTTGCTGTCACGGTAGATGCCGTCCACATGCCAGGCGAACTGCCCGGCGCCCCCTTCCAGCTTCAGCACACTCACCTGTTGGTCCGATGCGCTATTGTTTCTACTTTCGATTAGCCCGGTAATCGCGCCTGGCTGGCGGGTCGGTATGCGGTTGTCGATCACATTCACCACGCCACCAATGGCGCCATTGCCGTACAGCAAAGTGGCCGGGCCTCGAAGCACCTCGATTCTTTCCGCCAGGGCGGGTTCCAGACTGTTCGCATGATCGGCACTGATGGAAGAGGCATCGATGTTGCCGATGCCGCCTTGCAGCACCTGCACCCGGTTCGCACTCTGACCACGAATAACCGGCGCGCCGACACCGGCACCAAAAGAGGCGACAGTCACCCCCACCTGATCCTGCAAGGTTTCCCCCAGGGTGGCGGCGGCCTTTTCCCGCAGCTCTTCGCCGCTGAGAATATTCACCGGCAGGGCGGTGTCGGCTCGACTCCTGTGCAGGGTCGAGGTGACGATGACTTCTTCGATGGCCGGGTCGGCATGCTCCAGCTCGGCTGCCGCCAGGCCAAAAGAAAGCAGTGACAGCAGCGCCGCCAAGGAGATGAATTTAATTAAACAGTTAGTCTTCGCAGGTACTTGCATGGTGTTCATTTTCCGTTTCACGCTAAAACAAATTTCTGTTGATCACTCGCTAAACGCCGTCGTGAACATCCACAACTTTATCGAGGGCAAGTGACCTAAGGAGAGAGTGGTTTAAGCGTGAATGGGTGGCGCGCGGGCTTTTTGAGCAGGAGCCACGAAAAATGTCAGGCTCTGGGTCGTTGTTTCGAATGTGTGTCTTACTTTTACCGCCGATAGACTGAAGCCATCGGAGAGAACCATATCATCCAGCGAGTTTATTTTTACGCAGAGTTCGCAGTCGTAACGGGTTTGCAGATTGTCATCATGGTGATGGACCAGATCGATACTCTGAATAAATAACAGCAACAGCCACAGCACAACGCACAGTGACGCGCGCTTTAACTCGGTGATTCCAAACACCGAGTAGACTGATTTTTTGCTTTTGGTTTTAAACACCTTGGCCTTAAACACCTTGCTCTTAAACATAAGTTCCGCGCGTTTTGTGAATGCCCCAGCGGCGACACTATACTATTACTGGCCAACTATTACTGGACAACTATTACTGGACAACTGTTGTTGCTCAACTGTTGTCGCTTAAGTGTTACTGGTCAAGTGTTGTTGCTCAAGCGTTGTTGCTCAACTGTTGTCTCTCAAGTATGTCGCTTTAAAAATTCTATCTATGTTGAACGTGATGTCAATCTAATCACGCCGAGCGCGGCTACCCGGCCGATGAGCCGCTAGGATTTTTCCTCGAGTCGCTTGGCCAGACTCTCCAGTGCCGTAATGCCCACAATATCCTGCGCCAGCAGGTACAGATCCTGTCGGGGTATCCCGGGCAGCGCCTTGTCAAGCGTGGCCAGGTGAGCCTCCTCCTGCCCATGACGCACTTCCAGAAACTCGCCCTCGCCCTGGGGCGAACGCTTGTTGACCACCAGCGCATCGACACTGATATTGGCGTCCTGCAGCTGCCTGTGCAGCTCGATGGTTTCCAGTACCGGCAAACGCTCCGCCGCCAGTACGATGACGAATGAGGTTTGATCCGGGTCGGACAAATGATCACGCAAGTGGGTAAAACGCAGGCGGCGACGGTTGAGAATTTTGCGCACACCCGACTCGCGCATCTTGTCCTCGTCGGCCGCGTCATTGCCAAACACCTTGTCTTCCATGCTGGAATCCCGCCCCATGCCACGCACCACTTCGGCAAATTTGTCCGCCTTCTCCCGGCGCTGAATCAGTCCTTCGGTCCAGGCCGACATCATCTCCGGCAGCACCATCAACCTTGCCGTGTGGCCAGAAGGCGCAGTGTCGAAAACGATCAGGTCGTAGTCTTTAACCCCCTGCTCCACCACCTCGGCAATACGCTCCAGTATTGCCGCCTCCTGCATGCCCGGCGCGTCTTTCGACAATTTCATGTGCTTGTCGACTTCGCTGCGCAGCTGAATCGGCATTAGCCGGTGCAGGGAATTGGTAATCTCCTGCATATGCAGCTTTACCGTTTCTTCGGGGTCGAGTTCCAGCCCATCGAGCCCGGCGGTGAGACGAATAATTTTCGAGCCTATTTTGCGATTGAACAGATGGCCCAGATTGTGTGCCGGGTCGGTGGAGACCAGCAACACCTTGGCCCCTTCGTTGGCACGCGCGAGCGCTGTCGCGGCAGATATCGTCGTCTTACCGACGCCACCCTTGCCACCGAAGAAAAGAATTTTTTTAGTCCGCGCGAGTTCTAACAGCAATGTATATGATCCAGAGGTGAACGTTCCATGCCCATGCGCTTATGCCATTCATGAAAGCGTTCGTACACGACAGGCAATAATTCCATGGTGTAAAAAGCCGCCGGATTGGGAATGCCCAGGCTTTCCGAAAACACCAGCAGCATAAAAAGATCATCTTCATCACGCTGGGCCCGCGCCATCGAGCGACGGTAGGGCGTTGCATAGAACTCATACAGTCCCTGCTCGATTCTTTTCAGTAAACCAGGCTTTTTGCCCACCGGCTTTTTCATCGAAACGCTTCCATCTTCATTTTGTTACAGTTCATCTTTCTACAGTCTTTTTTATTACAGTTCATCTTTTTACTGGTTATCTTCTACAGTTTATCTTTTTACTGGTTATCTTCTACAGTTTATCTTCTTACTGGTTGTCTTCTTACTGTTTATCTTCTTACTGTTTATCT
Source organism: Pseudohongiella sp. (assembly GCA_013204155.1). GTDB lineage: Bacteria > Pseudomonadota > Gammaproteobacteria > Pseudomonadales > Pseudohongiellaceae > UBA9145. Next base: position 11,835 of record JABMOK010000174.1, read on the forward strand.
TCTTACTGGTTATCTTTTTACTGGTTATCTTCTTACTGGTTATCTTCTTACTGGTTATCTTCTGCAGTTTATCTTCTGCAGTTTATCTTCTGCAGTTTATCTTCTGCAGTTTATCTTCTGCAGTTTATCTTGAGTCAGCCGTAACGCTGAATTTACTAGTCGCCGCTGCTCGCGCACTGGCGTGGTTCCCATTATGCGATAAGCCCCGTGTTAATACCCGTACTCATAGAAGAAAAGACCGGCTGCCGGTAGATTTATTCCAGACCGAACCCAAGCCTCCGCCTTGCTCGCGAATTACCTGGCGTGGCTTCCTTGTTCTTCGCCGCCGCCCGATTCAGGCGCGCCTGTTTTGGATCGATAGTGAGCGGCCGGTAAATTTCCACCCGGTCCCGGGCGCTTAACACATACTCCCGTGGCCCGGGCATGCTCTTACTGTCCAGTACCCTGGAGAAGATGCCCATGGCGGCAGAGTCAACATCGATGGCTTTAAATTCATCGGCAATTTTTGACAGCACCACCGCCTCATAGGCGCTGGTGCCCACGGGCACGTCGAGGGAAATAATCAACTGCTTCTCGGGCGTTGCATAGGCCACTTCAACCGGGATCAACGGCACGGCCTGCTTAGGAGAGCGTGTATTCATGGCTGAATTCCCGTGCGCAGACTAATTCCCCTACTCGCGTTCCCATACTCTTGGCTTCCATACTCGCGTTTCCCTGCTCTAACTTCCAACCGTTTTCTCCCCTACCCTAACTTCTATACACTAACTTCTATGCGCTAACATCCCTACCCGAACTTCCCAGCCCCTACAACTATACACAAACTTCTAT
>JABMOK010000175.1 GCA_013204155.1 Pseudohongiella sp.
CAGTACATATCCATGTTTTACAACAGCTATCGTCTGCATTCATACTTGGGTTATGTATGCCCAAATCAATATGAATCAGATACGACTGGATTAAAGAAAGTTGCTTAACTGGGTTGCAAAGAAAAGCTGGACCACGTCAAACCGGCGTCCAACGCGTTATTTATCTACCCAGTTTGAGAGGGCAGCGGAGCAATCATATCTAGTGTAGAGAGTGTCTGACGAAGTGCTAATCGCTGAAAAACTCTAATTCTAAGGTGTGTCTGAAATGGATATGTTGAGACAAATCCTTAGCCATTTCTATTTTTGTATCACTAACACCAGCTCACCTACCTGAACGCCGAACTTGCGGAGTTTTGATTCGTTTAGCAATACTGTAGGAGAGACCAGATACATGCGATCATCAATGCGCACGTCCAGAGTGTCATCGCCATAAGGAATGCGCAAAATATAGTTCAGAAAGGCGCTATCGTCTTCAACTGAAACCTCCCCGATGCCAATTACATCACCGGCTGTGCCATTGTATTTTCCAGTCCCGGTTGATTGCAGCTTCCAGACTCTGCGATCTATTTCACCGTCGTCAAATACAAAATCTTCTTCAATCGTGCCGATGCCCCGGTCCCAATAAGCAACGATATCTGCACTGAATCGGCGTATTACACGGCCGCGCCAATCTTTAACGATACCGTGTGCCGTTAGATTTCCGGAGAAGAATTCTTCCATTACCAGCGGTGTATTCTGTCGTGCAATTTGTGCTTCACTATTTCCCGCGCAATCAACCAGGCTAATTAGAAACGAGGTGATTAATAGCCTTCTAATGACTTTCATGATGTTTCCTGACAGGGTGTTTCCTGAATGCATTGAGCGCGCGCTCACGAGCAAAACCATGATCAACTACAGGAACTGGATAATCTTGTGGGCAAAAATCGGCAGGCTCATGGATGTGCTTGTTTGGCAATGCCGCTAATTCGGGTACATAGTGACGAATATAGTGTCCTTCTGCATCGAAGCGATGGGACTGCCGCGTGGGACTGAAAATTCGGAAATAAGGAGCGGCATCGACGCCAGTCGATGCACTCCACTGCCAACCGCCGTTGTTCGATGCGAAGTCGCCATCGATCAGGTTCTGCATGAACCAACGTTCCCCCCAGCGCCAGTCTATCAATAGATGTTTGCTTAGAAACATCGCCGTAACCATACGTAAACGGTTATGCATCCAGCCGCTGTTTAGCAATTGCCGCATACCCGCATCAACCAGAGGATAACCGGTTTTACCCTCGCACCATTTATCAAATTCGCTGCGATCATGCCGCCAGGGAATATGATCGGTGTTTTTGCGGTAGGCTTTGTGCATGCACACGTGTGGAAAATGGTGAACCGTATGCCGATAGAACTCACGCCATAGCAATTCGTTCTTCCAGGTTTCCACACCGGCATTATCGGAATATTTCTGTGCATTTCGCCAACAGTCAGCCACTGAAATTATCCCTGAGTTCAGATACGGTGACAGCTGACTGCTTGCGTTCAATGAGGGGATGTTGCGCATGTCCTTATAGGTGGAGATTCTCTGCTCCGCGAATGCGTCCAGCTGTGCCCGGGCAGTGGCCTCGCCGGCGGGCCAGGCCTGCACCCATTGTTGGCAGGGCTGAGGCCAGTCGATGTCAGCCAGTCTACATTGATGCGCCAAAGGGGGAATTGAGCCGAACGTCGAGAGATTTCCTTCCGCGGTGACTGGCTCGCTGTATAGTGTCGGACTGTTATGAATTATACGAAGTGCTTTCCGAGCGAAGGGTGTAAAAACTTTGAAAGGAAGAGCGGCCTGATTTAGCACCGATTGGGGAGACGCAAGCAATTGATCGTTATAGCTTGAGACTGTGACACCCTCTTCCATGCATGCCGCATTTACCCGATCGTCGCGACGTCTTTCATTTAAAGGGAGCTCGAGATTGTAGTGAAGGTGCGCAATTCCCAGCTGGCGCAGCAACTGTTGGAGAAGCGGAGGTATTGCCTTGTAGTCAGTCACCTGGAAAAAAAGCAATTCCACGTTCAGTTTTCGTAGGGCGTTTTCCAATTCGGTCAAGTTACGACGCCAGAAATCCAGCTTGATGAGTGCATCGTCATGGGCCCGCCATTGAGCCGGTGTGGCAATGTAAATGGCAAGCGTAGGCCCCGAAGCCAGAGCGTTGGCAAGGGCGGGGTTGTCACGCACGCGCAGATCGGTTCTAAACCAGCACAATTGAGAACGCATAGTCAGTCGCTTTGAATAGTAGGATAGTGATTAGCATTCTAGATTTGATTGCGCAGACTGAGGTCTTCCGGATAAGGACGGAAAAAAGCCTGCTGTTCGATATAGCTATTGGGGTGACTACGAAACAAGCCTTTCATCAGGGTGACTGGCACAATCATCGGCAAGATACCCAGGCGATATTGCTCAATTACTTCCCCCAGGGTTGCGGTCTCTTTGCGGTCCAGCTTGGTCTTTAAGTAGCCTTGTAGATGCATTAAGACATTGGTATTGGTTTTGCGCGTCGCTTTGCGAGCCAGGGTTTGCATGAACAAAGTAAAATACGCATCGCCCAATTTTTCAATGTCTATACTGCCGGCGTTGGCCAGCATTCGGCCGAGCTTCGAGCACGAGGATGCGCTGTGCGCCATTAAGCTGTACTTGTAACGGCTGTGAAAATTCAAGATTTTGCTAATCTTCAAACCCTCATTTTTCAGCTGTTGCCAGTGGTAATAGGCGAAAATTCGATTAATAAAATTTTCTTTCAGTACCGGGTCAGTCAGGCGGCCAGCTTCTTCCACCGGGAGCAAGGGGTAGTTCTCCATGATTACACTGGCGAAAATACCCGAGCCAGAATTCTCGTTTGGCATCCCGTTATCCCGGTATACTTTTACTCGAAATACACCGCAGCTGGGTGAGCCCTTCATGAAGATGTAGCCACAAATATCCTTCAAGTGCGGCAATATCTTCTCCCCATATGCCTGCAACCTGTCAGTAACATCGATATAGGGATGGTCTGATCCTACCGCGCGAGGGTTGTTGGGATCGCCTACCAGTCGTATCGGTTTTCTAGGCACTCCTAAGCCAATGCCCATTTCCGGACAGACAGATTTGAAATCGAAATACTTGCCCAGCTCACTGGTGCACAGCGAAGAGTGTTTGTGCCCACCATTGAAGCGTACTTCTTCGCCTAACAGACAGCTGCTGATCCCAATACTGATTTTCGACATTCGTTTCAACCTCGTTGTTCAATTGACCTGCTTGTTAATTAATCCTGGCTCAAGATCCCGCTGCCAGCGAGGACGGAAGCTGGGGCACTGCTTTAACCTCGATCATTACTTCGTTTCTGCGCAGGAAAGGCAATACATAAGGGGCGTCATAAGCGGCAGACTCAACTACGCCAACCGACTCGATAGCAACGGCTTCAAGACTGTTCAGCAATTGCTCTTTATGCTTCTCATAATTGCGCTCGGTCCATCTTCCAGAGTAGCGAACAACTGCCATCAGTTGGCCTTCGACCGAACGCAGTGCTATGCGACCATCGCTGGGCAAGGGTGCGGTTTCCAGCGAATATTCGCTCGGTAGCATGAAGGCAACACTCCAGCCCTGGGGGGTCTCAACTCGCTGTACAGGCGCGGTCATGGCTATTTCTTCACTGCTAGCCGATTGTTGTACCGGTGCAGTCATTTCGATATTCGACTGACTACTGTTGTTGCCAGTGATATAACGGAAAAGTCTCATAAACCCTTCGTTTGAAGCTTTCCGGTAGCTGGAAGAGTTCTCCACAAAAGTTTCCGCCACAATATAGGGCTCATATTGCCGATACTCCACGACATCATCTTTGTAGATAACTGTGTACTTTGGACTCTCGATGGCAAAGCTTTTAGTCGACATAAGCAGCAGCACAAGACTTACCGCAAACAGACGTTTTGAATTTAGAAGCACGAACATTTATTTCCCCGGTTAATTTGCTAACTGATAGTAATAACTACGAGGGAAAGTTGTGTATGGATCAGTTGCGTGAACAGAAAAACAGTAAAAATTGTAGTTGCGTTGACCGGTTGAACTCACAGGTAATCGCGGACGTTTGCTGAAGCTGGAACTGGAAGGCCGATGGAATAGAGTTATTGGAGAACTCGTTGAAAAATCTCTATCAATCTGAATGGGTGCCGGGAGCTATCGTGCAGAATGGCAAGAGGCTGGCGGTCTGAGTAACAGACCGCAGCGATGGCAGTAGCAAGGTTAGGAATGTCAGGACTGTTGCGCGATGGTCTTGCGAAATCTATAACGATTGATCGGGTTAAACAGTCGCGCCAGGCCTCGCGTAAATGTTAGCGGACTGTCCAGCACCGCAAAGCAGAGGCAGCCTTCCTCACTCACTGGCTGGTGCTCTTCCTTGCCGCTCCTGACAATAAAGTCAGCGGCTTCATAGATTCCTGCTTCATCGCTGAAACTGCCATCGAGTACCAGGGTTATCTCGTTTCCCTGATGTTTGTGCATCGGCGTCTGGCTGCCAGGGCTCATATAGATGAATTCACACTGCGTCTCAGTGTCTATATCGAGCTTGGCCTGATTGATGCCTCCAGCCAATTTCTTCCAAACCAGTCCTTCATTAGCCGCCTTGGCGAGAATAGGGGGCAGGGTAAAACTGTGATCCAGCATGTGAATCTCGCCGATTGGAGATTGGCGTAATACTGCAGAATCGATGCTATCTAGTTGCGGCTGATCGACAATATTGGCTATTAGGTGGGAAAAATCCTGTGTGCCATTCCCGCTTGAATCCTGCATCCATGAGCTAACGAAGTTTAACTCAAGCTCGCTGAATTTATGCTTGCAGCTTTGACACAATTCCAGGTGTGCGGATACAGCAACACTCCAGCCAGTTGAAAGATTTCCCTGGATATATTCATTCATAATATCTGTCGTAGGATGACAGCGTGGATTAGTACTCATTGATCTACCCCAATTAGGTCTCTTAGTTTAGATACACCCAGACGCAGCCGGGACTTCAGTGTTCCTAACGGAATCTCTAAAGCAGCAGCAGCCTCTTCGTGGGAGCGATCGAGAATGTATATTTGTTCGATAGCGTTTTTTTGCAATTCGGGCAGTTGATCACAAAAGCTGGCAATTATTGTCATCTCAACGGCTAAACTACCCTGTTCTTCATGCAAAAACTCGCCCTCCTGGGGCCAGATATCGTCTGCGGTTACACACTGCGGTTGACGCTTTAGCTTGCGCAACATGTCGAAACAACGATTTCTGGCGGTGGTAAAGATCCAGCCTTGTGCAGTTCCACGATCTAAATCATACAGGCGAGCCTTGCACCACACGTTCAGCATAGCCTCTTGCACCAGATCGTTCGATAACTGCTCGTTGCGAGTAATCTTCATGCCGAGTGCAAAGATTCTGCTGGAGTAGCGCTGAAACAGACGGTTGAACGCCTCTGTATCTTGAGAATTGCCTGTCGCGATCAATAAGGCTTCGTCGCTATCAGGATCCCTGCTTGTGCCGAGCGCCTGGTCTGGGTTTTTCACAGGTAACCCCTCAGATTCAATTAGAGACTTGATGTTTAAGTAGTCCTCGCTGCGAGTTGCACTATACATATCAGAATGAACGCGCGGAAGGAGATTTTAGATCACTTTTTTGTCAAAAATTTCAATTGTGATCCAAACCCTAACAAAATTCGTAATTTATTGAAACCAACAGGATAAGGCTATGAGTCCATGCAATCGAATCCCGTTTTGAAATCGGCGTCTAATCTATCCAGCGCCGAATACACTGCTGACCGAGTGAGAGCTGCATATAAGGTCTTAGGTACAGATGATCTGGGCGCTCTGGAATCACTGTATACGGAAGATGTGCATTTTGAAGACCCAGCCCATGCGCTGCAGGGGCGTAATGCCTTAATGGCCTACTTCAAATCCATGTTCAAGAATCTGGAAAGTTGCAGTTTCAAGTTTCATCAAACCATCGAAAGCGATACGGACATCTTCATGTCGTGGACTATGTTTATCTCCCATCCAAAATTGCGCAAGGGTGCGACTATTCGAGTCGAGGGAGGAAGCCATCTGAAAACCCGGCATGGCAAAATATTTTACCATCGCGACTATTTCGATATGGGCGCCATGCTCTATGAGAACCTGCCATTGCTCGGTCTTGTTGTAAGGAAGATAAAGCAGCGGTTGGGTCAATGAATATTCTTATCACCGGCAGTGCTTTCGGAATTGGCCTGCAACAATTTCTGCTCAGAAAATTATTGGGATCCAGTAATGTCGTTCGGGAGAGTAGGTAAAATTATGGACGTGCAGAAAATTGCTATTGTCGGTAGCGGAATCTCCGGATTAACAGCGGCACATATTCTCAGTCGAAAACACCAGGTCACGGTGTTTGAGTCCAGCGACTATGTCGGCGGACACACTCACACTGTGCCGGTTGAGTTGGACGGCGAAAACTTTCAGGTCGATACAGGATTTATTGTCTGCAATGATCGGAACTATCCTCACTTTTTGCAATTCATGAAGCAGCTGAAGGTAAACCTTAAGCCCACCGAGATGAGCTTTAGCGTGCGCAACGAGGCTATCAACAGGGAGTACAATGGACACAACCTCAACACGCTGTTTTCACAGCGCAGTAATCTACTTCGACCCTCATTTTATAAGCTGATTGGAGAGATTCTCAGCTTCAACAAGATCAGCAAGCGCGCTATAGAAGCAGAGACTGTCAGTGATATCACACTGGATGAATTTGTTGCTCAAGAAAAATTCAGTCCAGTGTTCAGAGACAACTATCTGCTACCTATGGTGGCTGCCATCTGGTCCTGTAGCGTAGACCAGGCCGGGAAGTTTCCGCTGGCGTTCTTCCTGAACTTTTTCCATAACCATGGATTGTTGGATATCAAGAATCGTCCTCAGTGGTATGTGCTGGAGGGCGGCTCAAGCAGCTATATCGAGCCGATGACTGCCCGCTTTCGCGACCGAATCAAGTTAAGCACCCCGGTAATGGAGGTGATTCGCACAGACGAATGTATTCAGGTGCTGACTGCGGATGGAGTGGAGGAATTTGATCAGATCGTCATGGCCTGCCATAGCGATCAGGCGCTAGCCCTATTACTTCATCCCACGATCGATGAAGAGCAGATACTTGGCGCGATGGGCTACCAGATTAATGACGTAATCCTGCACAACGACGAATCGTTAATGCCGCGTAAATCATTGTCGTGGGCAAGCTGGAACTTCCTGACTGGACAGACTGATCGCAATGAGCCACCACTGGTTACTTATTCCATGAACATACTGCAGGGACTCAGTAGTGCCAGCCCTTTTCTGCTTTCATTGAATGCACGACACAAGATTGATCCGCAAAAAATTATGCAGGAATTCAGCTATGCGCATCCTGTCTTCTCAATGGAATCGGTGGAGGCACAGTCACGCCGTAAAGAAATCTCTGGCACCGACCGCATCCACTACTGTGGTGCGTATTGGTACAGTGGATTCCATGAAGATGGAGTACGCAGCGCACTGGATGTCTGTGAACGATTTGGTCTGGCGCTGTAGCGCACTTAATGGAATTCGAACATGAAAACAACAACCTCACAAGCAACCGCATTCGAAAGCGCCATTTACAAAGGCGTGATCCGACATCGTCGCCATACGCCCAGCACACATGTGTTTGAGTATCCAATCTTCATGTTGCTGTTGAAGGCGGACGAGATATCCAGCGTCATGCAAAAATTCTGGCAACTCGGCAGCAACCTGTTGTGCTGGGCCCGGTTTAAACCAGGGGACTATATTGGAGGCGGAGAAGGGGATTTGAGCCAGGCCGTTAAAGCCAGAATTGCGGAAAAATTGGGAGATCCATCTGCAGACCTTGAAGGTGAGGTTTATTTCCTGGGGCATCTCCGATACTTCGGTTTCTACTTCAGTCCTCTGAATCTGTACTACCTCAAGCAGCACGGTGAGTTTCGATTTATGTTAGCCGAGGTGAGTAATACACCCTGGCGAGAGAAACACTACTATCTGGTCGATCTGCAAGCACCCCGGCGCCACTCGAAGCAATTCCACGTGTCGCCATTTAACCCGATGGATCAGGACTACCAGTGGCGCGTCATTCCTCCCTCTTCGGAAAATGATTTGTGCCTGGTGCATATCGACATATTTGGAAACCCAGGCAAGCAACAAAAAATTTTTGAGGCAACACTAAATTTAAAGCGTTTAGAGTTAAACCAAAAACAATTAACGCGCGTATTGCTATCAACACCAATACAAACATTGAGCATCGTAATGGGTATCTATTGGCAGGCCTTGAAGCTACTCGCTAAGCGAATGCCATTGTATAAACATCCGAACAAGAGCAGCAATACAACTAAAGAAGGTATGGTATGAACCAGAAACAACTGACATTGAATGCCCCCAGTGCGATTGAACCTCAGGAGAAGTCTTCGAAAACCGTCGAATTTCTGCGTCGCGCTTTAGTTAGAGTGCTGAGCAACGCAGAACACGGTCATTTTCTATTGAAGGAAAATGGCAGAGTGATAGCAGAAGTTGGAGATCGAAATGATTGTTTGCGGGCAGAGGTTGATGTGCTCGATACAAGAAGTTATGCCAGAGCCTTGTTGGGGGGAGATGCCGCCGCCGGGGAAGCCTATGTCGATGGCTGGTGGACTTCGCCAGATATAACACAGGTTACCCGGTTTTTTTCCCGCAATCTTGAAATGATGGATTATTGGGGCAGTAGATTCAGCTGGTTAACAAAGCCTTTCAAGAGCCTGCGACTTCTAACTCGCGCCAACACTACCCGCCAGGCCAAGCGTAATATCCTCGCACACTATGACCTGGGCAATGACTTCTACCAGATGTTTCTGGACGAGAATCTGCAGTACTCGTCCGCCATATTCAACAGCCCGAATGAGAGTCTGTCACAGGCGCAAATCAACAAGTTAACGCGACTCTGTGAAAAGTTGGAACTTTGCGAACAAGACCATTTGCTCGAGATTGGCACTGGCTGGGGTGGACTGGCTATCTTCGCAGCGAAGAATTACGGCTGCAAGGTAACGACCACTACGATATCTGATGAACAGTTCAATTTTGCAGAGACAGCAATAAGGGCTGAAGGTTTGGAATCCCGAATAGAGCTCTTAAACAGTGACTATCGATTATTGGAAGGCCAGTATGAAAAAATTGTGTCGGTGGAAATGATCGAGGCAGTCGGGCAACGCTTTTTGCCTGGTTTCTTTCAGAAGCTGAACAGTTTGCTTAAACCGAACGGCTTGCTGATGTTACAAGCCATCACAATCGCCGATCAGCGCTTCGATGCTTATAGCCGTAGCGAGGATTTCATACAGAAACACATATTTCCAGGTGGCTTCCTGCCGTCGATGAGCCTGATGTCCAATATGATTTCCAAGAACACGGAATGCGTAATCCGCGATGTGCGTGATATTGGTCTCGACTATGCCCGAACCCTGTCTCATTGGCGCGAAACAGTGCAGGCGAAACAGGGCCAGCTACACGCATTGGGCTACGATGAAAAATTCAAAAATCTCTGGACGTACTACCTGGGCTATTGTGAGGGCGGTTTTCTGGAGCGTCGCGTTAGCGCCCAGCAATTGTTGGCAAGCAAGGCGCCTCATCTCTAGCGCCCACTACGAGTGACACAAGGAATGCGTTTCCCCAACCCGATAAAATATCTGGCCTCCAAACCGTTCAATTTCGTTGCCAATAACCTGATCTGGATTGGCTGCGTGATTGGTCGCGAAGACACAATTCTGTTGGTCGCCCCGGCAGTCATCGTCTATGTTGCAGTTTTGCTCTACAGCAAATTGGTCGAGGTTCATCAAATAGTGTTCCCGACCATGATAGGTCTTGCCATTGACTCGGCGCTTACCCTGTCGGGCATTTATCAGTTTGAGAATACCAGTCTGCTCTTGCCCCTGTGGTTGATAGTACTGTGGGTGGCGTTCGCAACATCATTGACAAGTTCGCTGCAGTATTTCGGCAAGAACAAATTCATTGCGGCGGCTATAGGCGGTGTAGGTATTCCTATTAATTATCTCGCCGGTGAACGCCTGGGCGCCGTGTATTTCGGCGAGACCCATCTGATTACGATTTCAATTCTTTGCATCCTGTGGGCGATTTGCTTGCCAGTGCTTTACTACGCCACTGAATTTTCATTCAGCAGAACTCGTGAAGCCACTGTCTAGTCTGTGCTTGAGGAAAGGGGCAGGAAAGGGGGACGGAGGAGCAGGAAAGGGGGACGGAGGGATTATTTTTTATACCAGGAAAGGGGGACGGAGGGATTATTTTTTATACAATAGTAGAAACTGGTGAAAAATTAATCCCTCCGTCCCCTTTAACACGTCCCCTTTAACAATAGTAGAAACTGGTCAAAAATTAATCCCTCCGTCCCCTTTAAACGTCCCCTTTAAATCATGCCCATAAAAAAGGCCCCGATAACAACATTATCGGAGCCTTCAAAAACAAGAGTTTTAACTTACTTCTTGGATTTCGCTTCCTGTCTTTCTTTTTCAGCTATAACAACGGCTTCAGAGACTGACCGTGGGCATTGCAGGTAATGAGAGAACTCCATAGAGAACTGACCGCGACCTGAGGTCATTGTTCGCAGGGTGCCAATGTAGCCAAACATTTCTGCAAGAGGCACTTCGGCTTTGATGCGAACACCTGTGGTGCCAGCGTCCTGATCTTTAATCATGCCGCGACGACGGTTTAAATCGCCAATTACATCGCCCACGTGAGCATCCGGCGTAAATACATCTACTTTCATGATCGGCTCGATTAGCTCGGGTGCGGCTTTAGGCATTGACTGACGGTAAGCGCCTCTTGCCGCAAGCTCGAAAGCTACTGCTGATGAATCCACTGCGTGGAAGCCGCCGTCATATAGTTCGATTTCAACGTCCAGTACCGGAAAGCCCGCTATTGGACCTTTGTTCATCATGCCTTTGAAACCCTTCTCAATAGCCGGGAAGAATTCTTTTGGTACGTTACCGCCCACAACAACGGAGCTAAATACATAGCCGGAACCTGGTTCACCGGGCCTGATACGGTAATCGATCTTACCGAATTGACCGGAGCCACCTGACTGCTTCTTGTGAGTGTAGGTGTCTTCAATTTCCCGGGTAATTGTTTCACGGTAGGCTACCTGAGGTGCGCCTACTACCAATTCAACACCGTAAGTACGATGCAAAATATCGACTTTAATATCAAGGTGTAGCTCGCCCATTCCTTTGAGAATGGTTTCTCCGGAATCCTGGTCTGTCTCAACCCGAAAAGAAGGATCTTCCGCTACCATTTTGCCAATCGCAATGCTCATTTTCTCAACACTGCTCTTGTCTTTTGGTGATACCGCAATTGATATAACCGGCTCGGGGAAAACCATGGCTTCCAGCGTGCAGGGGTGATCTTTGCTACATAAGGTGTGGCCTGTTTGCACATTTTTCATGCCAACGATAGCGAAAATGTCACCGGCTTGCGCTCTATTAATTTCATTACGGTCATTGGCATGCATTTCTACCATACGGCCAATGCGCTCGGTTTTACCGGTAAATGAATTTAAAATGGTATCGCCTTTGTTTAGCACACCGGAATACACTCTAACAAAGGTTAGGGCGCCAAAGCGGTCATCCATGATTTTGAACGCTAATGCGCGAAATGGTTCAGTCTCATCAACCAGGGCGAATTCACCATTGGGTTCGCCTTCCTCATCGGTTAAAGGTTGAGCTGGAACGTCGGTTGGATTGGGCAGGTAATCAACAACCGCATCCAATATCAATTGAATACCTTTGTCTTTGAACGCAGAACCACAATAAGTAGGGAAGAAGTCCAGGGCGATTGTGCCCTTGCGGATGCAGCGCTTAAGGTCATCTATCGACGGCTCTTTGCCGTCTAGATAGGACTCCATCAAGTCATCATCTTGCTCGACAGCCATTTCAATTAATTTTTCACGGTATTCCTCTACCTGAGCAACCATGTCTTCCGGCACATCGCCAATTTCGAATTTTTCAGGGTTGCCCGGATCAGGCCAAATATGTGATTTGCGTGTAAGAAGGTCAACTACACCGATAAAATCCTCTTCCCTGCCGATGGGTAAAACCATGACCAGAGGGTTTGCGCCGAGAACTTTTTCGACCTGAGCAACAACTTTGAGGAAGTCTGCGCCTATGCGGTCCATCTTGTTAACGAAGATAATGCGCGATACTTTTGAATCATTGGCATAGCGCCAGTTAGTCTCTGACTGGGGCTCAACACCGCCCGAGCCACAAAAAACACCAACGCCGCCATCCAGCACTTTAAGTGAGCGATACACCTCAACAGTGAAATCAACGTGACCCGGGGTATCTATAATATTGAAGCGGTGATTGCGCCAGAAACAGGTGGTCGCCGCAGACTGAATAGTGATTCCACGCTCTTTCTCCTGATCCATGAAATCCGTTGTTGCTGCCCCATCATGCACTTCTCCGGTTTTATGGATTTTACCGGTTAGCTTAAGAATACGCTCTGTGGTCGTGGTTTTCCCGGCATCAACGTGGGCGAAAATACCTATGTTTCTATATAGCGATAAATCAGTCATTGTGCTGCTCAAGGTTAGCTATTTGGGTAGGTGAGAAAATGGAGCGGCATCATACTAGAGTTTGATATATAAACGCGAGGGAAAAATGAAGGAAAGATCAACGTAATACTCTGAAATGGCACAAAATATTGTGCCTGCCATGAGAAACAAGTTGGGACACGACTAAAACAGTGGAAAAATGCTCTTCGGGGCGCGGGTGGGAGTTGGTCTAAGAATATAACTAATTGATTTATATAATTAAAGCTCGGTTCAGTTATTGTTGGTGTTACTGGCGATGTTACTAAGATTTCCTACTCGAAAAACATCTGAACCGCCGTCCAACTAGGTTCTTTACCGTCCAAAATTAAATATGTTGGGAGATTATTTTTCGGTTAGCTCTATCAAAGTGTTCTAAAAATTCTAAAAATTCTAAAAATTCGGAAAGGGTTTGCTGCTAATTATCAGCTTCAAAGTAGCTCAATGCCAAAGCGGCTTAGCAACATTGCGAACATACCAAAACAAGCAATTGTAATGAAGCCAGAACATAGCAGCGTTATCCAGAAGCCGAGTTTCTGATAGAGAATAGGAAATACTAAGAACATTGGTAGCGTAGGAATTACATACCACAGCGTATACCAGGCGTGGTTCGATATTTTCTCCATCGACTGACCTTCAAGATATAACCAGATAAGAGTCAGCACGGTGACGGTGGGAAGTGCGGCAATGAGTGCCCCGAGCCGATCGCTGTGCTTAGCAGTCTCAGAGACCAAGACAACGATGCCCGCAGTTACCAGATACTTGAACACTAGAAATTGCATGGAAGTACTCATATTTTTCCTCTTTGAACCTAAGCCGGCTCCGTTGCATCTTGCTGCTTAGTCTGCCAGTGCAATAATCGATACAGAGCTGGCAGTACAAGCAGTGTGAGTATCGTAGATGAAATTATTCCGCCGATTACTACTGAATCGCTATCATTTCCTTAGACACTTAACAGCCTCTGTTGATAACGCTCCTCATACTTTACAGGCGACAGCTGATTATTGGAACTATGCCGTCTTGTTGTTATAAAACACTTCAATATAATCGAACACAGCACTCCTCGCTGCGTCTCTAGTGACGTAGGTTTGTCGTCGAATTTGTTCTCGGGGAGGAGTTGGTCTAGGATGTTAACATATTGATACTAAAGGATTAGTACAGGTTCAACTTTCATTGATGTTACTACCGATGTTACTACGATTTCCTACTCGAAAAACATCTGAACCCCCGTCCAACGAGGTTTTTTACCGTCCAAATTAAACAGTTAGAGACGACTATTTCCCCAGACTAGAAAGCGTCTAACAAAAGTTGGGAAGTCCTGTAATTAAGCAGGAATGGTTTACATGTAAACCATTAAAAAAAGCACAGAAGACCGTTAATGGTTAACGGTGATATTTTTAATTAGTGGGAGGTCAAGAGAGGGGGCAAGACAATGGCCGCTAGGTACTACCAGCCGTTTAGCTTTGAGCATGCGCAGCTACACGTAAACACCGCCAATCAAATTTAGAGGTATGAAGAATTTACCATTAACCGGTATCACACTTCGTATAGACCCGGCAAAAAAGCGCAGGACAAGTACACGCTAAAAACAGTATCACCGTTAAGACCAGCAAGTGACGCGCCTACTGGAGTATATGCCGCGGCACTGAAGCAGCGTGCTGGTTATAGCTCGCAAAACATGTCGATAAAATTAAATATGTTCGACACGTTGTTGTTTCATGTCGATCACATCAACATGATGTCAATATATGTCGATAAAATTCAATATATTCGACATGTCGATGCTAATGTGTTGACAGGATCGACATGAGCATGGAATATGTCGAAATAAATGTATTATTTAGACATGTAAAATCATGTGTATCGTGATATTCAGTTGACTAACAGTAGTTAAACTAGCAATAAAAATATCAATAACATATTGATATATAATGAGTAATTATGATTTGGCAGCCCGATCAACCATGGAATAACCTGCCTAACCTCCCCCCCAAAGTAGAGTTGGATACAAAGGACGTACTAAAACAATGCGTAGAGTCGCGAGCGGCGCTGGGTGAGCTCAAGCAAGCAGCTAAGTTAATTCCTAATCAGGAAATGCTCATCAACATTCTCCCCACGTTAGAAGCGAAGGACAGCTCTGCTGTTGAAAATATAGTTACTACCACTGACAGCCTATTTCAATACGCTCATAGATCTAGTGAGAAAATGGATCCAGCTACTCGAGAGGCTCTTTACTATAGAAATGCTCTTCACAAGGGATTTGAGTCATTGAAGAACCGCCCCCTATGCACAGCTGCCGCCTTGGAGATATGCAGTATTATTAAAAATACTAATATGAATGTGAGGAAAGTACCGGGCATCAAAATACAAAATGCAACAACCGGTAAAACCATCTACAGCCCGCCAGAAGGAGAATCAGTTATTAGAGATCTTCTGGCGGACTGGGAACGTTTTATGCACAACGACAAGATAGAGCTAGATCCGCTTATACGAATGGCTGTTGGGCACTACCAGTTTGAAGCTATCCACCCATTTACGGATGGAAATGGCCGTACGGGTCGTGTGATCAACAGTCTTTATATGATAGAGCAGGATTTATTGACCCTGCCTATTTTGTACTTAAGTCGTTACATTATTGCCAACAAGGAAAAGTACTACAGTTTGCTGGAAGCGGTCACCAAAGATTCTGCCTGGGAAAATTGGATTCTTTACATGTTAAGAGGAGTGGAGGAAACATCTAGATGGACAGTTGCGAAGATATCAGCCATAAGGGAGTTGGAAGAACATACAAGGGACTATATCAAGTCAAAGCGGCCTAAGGAATATAGTTTTGAATTAGTAGAAACTATTTTTACTCAACCTTACTGCCGAATTGCCAACTTGGTTGAAAAGGATATTGCCAAGCGTCAAACAGCTTCAGGCTATTTAAAACTGCTCGCAGAGATTGGCGTACTTGAGGAACGTCGAGTCGGGAAAGAGAAATTATTTGCTCACCATAAATTGATTACTCTGTTACATCAAGAAGACAATATGTTTGAATACTATTAGGTGTATAGCAAAGTCTGGGAAGTCCAATAATTAGCTCTCACATCATGATAGCGTGAATATTCAACTAATAATCCTGACATCATATCCATGTTGTAATGGAGAATCCGCTTCATATTTATATTTTAAGAATATTTTCTAATGACTCAAAAGCATATGGATTTAGGAATTGCCTTTGCCATAACAATGCACGGTCTGTTTCGTTCATTTCAGCCTCTTTGCAAACTGACCCCCAGTTATTCTTTATAACATCAATTTGATGCTTCATAATTTCAAGTGCACTCTCTTGTTGTAGCTGGAAGTTATGTGCAGCTTCGAGACAAACCGATAGGCGACTCATGCGGTTTTCACCTACTATTAACATTGCTTGAGAAGCTTCGTTGCCCGCTCGACTTTGAGGGCAGATGTCATAGGCCGGACTTAGACTTAACATTTTCCCGTCCCAAAAAGCTGAGTGATTTCTGGCGTGATCATCGGTATTTCCACTTAGAATATTAAAAACCAAGCGCGAATATAGTTCTTTTAGAGTTACCGATGCGTTCACAAAGCTGTGACGAATTATTTCAGCCAAGTCTTGGTAACTTGCATATCGTGCCATAAGTTCATCCAGCTTAAACAATGTTAGTGCTGATATCATAGACTTGCGTTCCCACCCGTACTTCGATTTGATGCGATCAAATCGCTCTATCAAAAGAACATCTTTACCCAAGGCTTGCTTGAGGTAAACGGGGGCGACATTCAGTCCGACAAGAGCCGCCAGTCTCATGGCTATAAATTCTGCTTTAACAATATTATAGAGGTCAGTGCTCGTAGAAAACTTGGCGATAAACTTCTTGTCATGATCTTCTATTAGAGCCTTCGGTCGTGCGCCTCCAATAGAACTGCCATGAAGGAGAGCTTGATCTAACTCTTGAGTTAACGGAATTCCTTGTTCAACGCGTTTGGCCGATTCCATTAGCTCTTCTAGTGTCGCATTCAATGATGAGCGAGGCACATACTCAGTCGCAGAAGCCTGAAAGTCTAGTGCTCCTATACGATCAGAGCCAGATTCGAGCAGATAGGTCAATTCACCTAATTGTGCGCTGTCCATATTCTTCCCATTCGCACCTAATTTCCTATTGATGATAACGCGCCGCCCCCACGCATCAGGGGCCCCATCCCGGATACATCCTGGAATGTTCAATCCATTAAGTAGCGGCTGCTCACCTGCTCGCAATGGCAGTTCTTTTTCATGTATTGAGATCGCAGTGGGGCGTTTTAAGTAACTCTTTCCATAAGTAAAAGCCATACCTTCTCCATCGGGCATCAGCTTCCCTGCTACTACTGGCTTAGTTTGATGGGGTAGCCAAATCCACACGTAAGCTTCCTGATATTCTTTATTAGAAGTCATCGTTTACGCTCTTCCTGGCCTTTTGTGCAATCTTTGGTAACAGTGCAATTTTGTCGTCTATCCTATCAGTTTGCTGGCTAAGCAATTGCATGTCGGAATCGAACAGTTTGACACCCACTAGGGCTGCTGATTCTAGAACAAGCCCCAGGGCACAGGACATTTCACCTTTCTCGATTTTTTGCACGGTAGCTCTAGATATACCGGCCCTATCTGCCAGCTCACTTTCAGACCATTTGCGCTTTTTACGGCCCAGCTTAATGTGTTTGCCCAGCAGACTGGCCGCCTCCAAGCTGTACTTAGAATACGCTCTTTTTTTGAACATTTTGATGTCTCTTCCAAAAATATGACTATTATTAGAGTCAATAGATAGTTCTATGACCATAATAATGGCCATATTTATAAAAATTTGCAAATTACCAGTACAATGACTGTTTAAATAGTCATTTGGTGACTGTATGGCTAGTATACTACTCAAAAATAGATAAATCCTGCAAATGTGGGTTTGTAAGTAAAGGATGAAGGCAGGGTGTTGAATTGCATCCAAAATTGACCCAGTATTGGAGTGAGCCCCTGGAAGTAGCGCAGCTTACCGTCCCAGTAACTTTGATCGAGTTTCATTTAAGGAGTGCAGTATTTTATGGCTGACGACTTTTTTAACTGTCTAAAAAAAGCAGGGAAGGCCATTGGTTTTCAAAAACCAGCACGTCAGATTTGTGGCTTTTGACGCGCTTAATTCAATATGTTGGTGATATGGGTTTTGCCTATTCGCCGAGAAGTGCTTATAGGTATTCCGGCGTCACTGGCGAAATCTTCCCATCTGCCAACGGCTATCTGAACCTCTTCGATTATCTCGTTAACTCGCGTTTTTTTCATTGATACATTGGCTGCACATTTCTTGAAGTCTGCCAGATTAAATGCTTCTCGCTTCCCGTTGAGAGTCATTTGATGGGTGCCGGTCCAGACTCCAGAGGGATTGTAGCTATAAGTCATGTCGTAGGCTGGAGATAAGGACCATTGGCCTGCTTTGTCCATCAGGAATGAAATGTTCTTGACATGATCGTCCTGGTTTCTGGAGATCACATTGAATGCCATGCGCCTATACTGCTCTTCTATGCTATTCATGGATATGCCTAAATCTCTGATAGTAAGCAGGGCTTCTTCGTATGAATGCCCGCCAGGCTGCCTATAATCGAAATGCATTATGGCCCCTAGAGATTGCAGATGAATTTTCTCTCCAGTGGGATCCCTGTCGAATCGCTTTGCCATGAAGTGATTTCGACCATTTTCTTTCAAAAGCCGACACTCTGGCATGGAAATTCCAGCCTCAAGTGCCATTTTGTAGTAGGCATATTCGATCAAACCGTAGCCTTTTGGATCTTCTTGTTCTTTATCTTTGTTGCCGGCAACACCATCAAACTTCAGCAGCCAATACGTAAATCCTTCACCTGCTTCGATCTGACCGGAGCGCACTTCATTCTTTTCTGGATTCCAGGCCACTATAGCTTTGGCTCTTGCTCCGCCTGCTGATGTGCCGACTTGGAGAATGTTGTTTAATGTATCTTCACGAGCCGGCGCTTCGAAAGACCCTTTCAGGTTCTTTCGTTTAGCCAAAATTTCACTTGCTAGTTTTACTAAGGCTCCAATTTCTACTTTTGATGACTTTGCTTTCTTGAGATTCTTTGCGGGTGCGTACTCCAGGGCGCCCATGCCTCGCGTGCCGATGTAGCACAGCCGCTCAACCGGATTGAAATCCTTCGGATCCTTACCCTCCTTTGCTAGCCATGAGTCAATCAGTGCGTTTCCGAAATCATCTGGAAGTGAGTCAGCGAGCAGGCCCGGCAAGCCATGAAAAGTGTCTCGAGAGAGAGCACCGAATGAATGTATTCGATCTGAAAGTGGCATCATTATTGGAGCGACTTCAATTCCACTATCTCTAAAAAGGGAATCATACTCAAAGTGTGCTATTTTGCTTTCCCTATTCCAGCTAACAGCACCAATCGTTTTTCCCCAGAGTCGTACTTCGGCGTTGATCATGATGACTTCTTCCCTTTGGCGCTGGTCTGGTTTGCTGGAATAATGCCATCATGATGACTCTTTGAATCCTCACCCTTCCCCCATTGCCCTTTACCATATTTGCTTTCTCCCCACGACCATGGCTGCTTACTTGTTGGCATGACTGATTTCGAAGAAGCTCTCTTGCGTTTTTTGCCCTCCATTTTGAGTAGTTGCACTGGGCTAACAGGCGGCTCAGGAATTAGTGCTTCCATGTTCGCTAGAAGGCGAAGAACTCTTAATAGTCTTACGATGCTCGGCATTTGCGAGGGATAACCTCGCTCTATCCTCACCAACGTTCTCAGTGACATGCCTGCCTCTTTCGCGAGATCTTCTTGGGTCAGGTTTCTGTTTAGGCGATGCTGGGCAATGCGGCTGCCCAGTTCTTCCAGTATCGCGCTATCCGAGCTTTTCTCTGTGAATTTCATAATGCGCCATATATTGCGTATAAACCGTGTTTATGAGCGTAATATGACATATATTACTAAATATATCAAAATTATTAACAGGTAATGTATGACGTTTAAAGTGCATATATAGGGATAATACGTAATTCATTACCTGTTGAATGCGCTGGCGCGACCAGGAAGATGACACAGAGTAGAAAAAATAACTGACTCAGGGCAAGGAGGAGTTGTTTTAAGGCTTTAACTCTTTGAAATAACACAATAATATCTGGAGTCATTCTTGTCGATGTGACTTTCAGTGTTACATAAAGGTCAAATTGTTGTGTTATCCGTAGATTTTCATTCAATTAAATCTCGACAGGTTGAGTGTGAATTACGAATCATAATGTACACCCCGCAATATTTTTCTAACTATCTTCGACGACTATAATATGAAGCTCGTCTCGGTGCTGTGATCACCTCAGGAGTAACCCACTTTTCGCGTGTTCTTTGAGAAAGAGCGAATTGACTCATCATAATCGAATCAAACATATTGGGAGAGTCAATTTTCAGTCGTTTCATTTCTTGTTTGCTCATAATTTGAATTAGTCCATGTGAATTTTCTTTGAGAGGGACTCTGCAGACTTCAGATCTTAGTTTCTGCATTTCGGGTATTCCTGCCGATGCTAGGCTAATCATCTCCGCAGGATCAATATACTGGCCTTTCGCTACTGCCAGGTACGTTTTGTAGAACTTGTCTCGCAATAGCCACGAAAACTGCGCGCGGTTATTCTTAAAGGTTTCGGCATAGACTTTCGGCTTAATGTCGTTGTCATCGTCAACAGGCATATAGATCTGCTGGGCATTGTGTTGTCCAATTCCTGACAATGACCCTCTAAACATTTGGAATTGAGTTCTCGTAGAAGCAAAGGCATCCGAGACCTGACGCTTAAGCCCGGTACCCATTCCGTCGCCATCCCAAATAAACCAGTCGGCATCATCTTTGATAGCCTGCTTAGTAGCCCATTCACACCCCTCATCGATTTCACCGTCGTCCATAGTTTCTGCTCGAAGGATGATAGAGCCATGTCTCAGACAGTAACCTTTAGCATCATTGCCAGTATCTGAAGGATCATGAGTAGCAACTCGGGCTCCGTGAGGTAAAAATGCTTCTGCTAGGCGGGGATTCAAATGTGCATCTATGGCCGCATCGAACCACTCGGTTCTAATAATTGAATTATCTACTTCATCGTTGAATTGACCTTCCCATACCCAGTTGTATTTTGCCCTCGACATGTTTTCATAATCCCATGCTCTCAGTATTTCACTTTCGTCATTCCACCATGGATTTTGACGCCAGTTCATAACCACAATAAGGTGCAAGTCATCCTCGTAATACCCATCACGGTCTAGCTGCTTCTGATAAGGGACAATAAATCGCTGGCTGAATGGGTCAGCTGATGATTGCGGATTAGCTGAAAACCAGCACTCTGCTCCAGGGTTTCTAATTATGGTTGGAAGTAGTTTATCTATCGATGCTTGGCTTGCTCGATGACCCTCTTCAAACCATGAGTATTTGTAGCCCTGAGCAGATTGTATTGAGTCAGGATTCCTCGCTGCACCCCTATAAGTAGTTCGGGCACCTGTTGGGGCGATAACTGTGTTTTCTTGAATCTGAAATCCCTCAATACCTAGTCGTTTCTGTATGGAATCTTTAAAAACCCTGTGTACTGAATCCGATAGAGAGTCTTGATACTCTCGAAGACAATAAATGTCTGCGGCTTCAGTGCACATTTTCATGGTCAAGATATCGCCGATCCCAATACTTTTACCTGAATTCCTGCCGCCTATCGCAACTTTGATGGGCTTACTTTTAGTCAGAAAAGGCTCGAGTTGTTTATTTATTTTTAGATGAGGCATCGACAAACTCCACTGTGAATTGGTGATCGAATTTGATGGCTTCACCGCCCGGTCCTGATATTACTTTCTTGTCCTGAAAAGCCTGGACATCCACGTGATTACCTACAAGTTGCAATGCTTTAGCTGCTCCTGCAGCATTGAATGAATAGACTGGCCGGCCTTCTTCTTCAACATGCCTTCCTTTCTTGTCAGTCACCGGTTGAATCTCTTGCATGCAGCGCTCATGTAACTTTACTGCTTGCTTGAGAACGTAGTCGGCCTTAATTTCAGTACGTTCAGTTCGTCGCTCTATAGCATCTCGAATGGCTTCTGCGAGGACAGGTTTTGCAAGGTTCTCTGTCGCTATTTGTTTTGCGGTATTTTTACTATAGCCGGCTCTGATTGCTGCTTGCGTCCCGTTGAGATCAATTAGATATTCACTAACGAAAGCTTTTTGTTTGTCTGATAATTTGTTCATGCATAATATTATACGCACATTCCATTACGGTGCACCTTATACACATTAAAGGGTTTTGTTGGACGTAAATTTGTCCAGTTTCTGTATCTATAGGGTTAAAAGGGAAGTGGGGGGTTGAATTGGATTGCTCCCAGTTTCTCTATATAACTGTATAATTATTACAGCGAATATGGAAAAACCCTATAACCCCTATCGTGCACATCATTAGACACGGCTGGGCTCCTCTGTATCTAGGGCTCTGTCTAGGGGTGATAGAAAACTACCCTACACAAAGTACATTTTCCCTAAGTTGATGGAGGTTGGGTGGGAGCACTCATGCTACTTCTTGTACAAAATAGCTTAGTGAAGCATTGGTTTTTCCCGATCGCTCTACCTTTTTTAAAGTGTATCCAGCCGAGATTCGATCCGCGTATCGACTGAATCGATGGCCTAGGCGCTTTCGATCTATATCGGAAGTTCCAGCGGGGGCCATATCTCTAAGCAGCGTCTGCAATTTAATTTGATCTTCGCTTGGGGCAGAAGTCGTCTTCGTAAGATCGGCAACCCTAAAAGGACGACTTTGATAGATTTTGTAAAGCAAAGTGATCAGTTCTTCATGTTCAGCCTGCTCCGGATCTACGTCCCGAATTCGCAATTGAGAATCTACTGGATTTTTGAAATCAATCCATAGGAGGCAGCCAACAACTCTTTTGTGCCATTCTTCAAAACTTCCAAGCGATGGGCCGGCCGGCTGAGGAAAGTTAGCCAGCTGAAAAGCTTTAAGAATGGTGAATAGGGCAGATAGTAACTCTGCTCTGTGTGCCATAACGTGGGCGATTAGGTTTGTGACTCTAAATTCTCTAAGCTCGGGCTTTTCGACTCGGGGGTCCAGTCGCAATATAAGTGCGCGTCTAGTCATGTCTCCACGAAAAACCAAATTGTTTCCCGTGGCCGTCCACGTTACACGGGACGGCAGCCTAACTGCCTCGCTTTTCCCCAAAATCCGATCCGTCCAACTATCACTTGTAAGTAGTACATTCAAGGAGTCTCCGCCTACAGGAGTTGTCCAATTATCCAGGACTACAGATGAAACGCCTTGAGACAGCATGGCAGTGATACGCTTGCGAGTTTCTTCTTCGGCCCCAAGGCCCTTAACCGGAGGCATGATGGAGGGTCTGATTCCTAGAACGATTAGATTGGCGCAGTTGGTTAGAAGATCCTTACCACTACCTGGCGTACTTGAATCTATGCCTATCATGGGGGCAGTGGAGATCTCATGCCGTATGGCAAGTGTTATCATATAGGAAAGCAATACCGAACGATCAACTTCTGGGTATGCAAATGGAAATTCCGAAAATACTCCCAGTAATCGATTGGCCGCACTAATGGCATCTTCACGGGAAGGATTCGGGGGGATACTCAATTTTGGTAGAGGGCCTTTGATATAAAGTTTAGATTCATACTCATAACCTTCTTTAGTGATGATTTCGCCATTTTTCTTCAGTATAGGCACATCACTTATCCCATTCAAAACCGGAATACCGCGCCACTTGTTTGGAGACTCCAGAAGCCCAGAAGTCACATCGTTACAAGGGGTCGATTTTTTCGGGGGATTACCCTTTATCCAATTGGCACTCTCACTGAGTTTCACTCGCATCCCTGCTAACTTTAGCGGCCTAATAGATGCCACATCGTGGAGTTCTCCTACTTGTGCCGAGCCATTCATGCGAACCACTTCGACTAAATTCAAGCCTCTTTGATAAACCAAGTGTGGAGCCATGTTGGATAGCGACTGAGCAGCCAAAGAAACGTTCTCATAAAGATGCCTGTCACTGATTTTGATAGTAATCTTGTCTTGTTTGATCGGTATTGGATTATCACAAAAGACATTGTTAGCGTGGGCCAAGCTGCTATATGGATTTGTCCATCCGGCGCGTTGCGCCTTAGCGAATATGGCTTTGTAGTTTGTTCTATCTGAAGACAGGGTTCTCCAAACCATTCGACAATCGACTTCGCCCTCATAATTCTCACAGTCCGCTGAGCGCGCATGCCAGATGAGGAATCCCGCATCACCTAGATCTTTTAACGCACACCCGGTTTCAATCCATGTATCTCGTGCGCTGAGATCAAGAAAAGATATCGCATCCTCTAAATTTGGTATTAAAGTTGGAGCAATCT
Source organism: Pseudohongiella sp. (assembly GCA_013204155.1). GTDB lineage: Bacteria > Pseudomonadota > Gammaproteobacteria > Pseudomonadales > Pseudohongiellaceae > UBA9145. The sequence goes on from JABMOK010000175.1 coordinate 24,006, forward strand.
CCGCGGGAGAGATCCAGGTTATTGCTTTCTCTTTCTCTTTCTCTTTCTCTTTTGGTGTTGCATTTGTTTGGCGACTATCGGGTATAAATACCTTTATTACGGCGCCATCTATCGTAGGGAATGTAGGGACCTCCGTAATTTTCACTAAATGAGGGCCGCGTGCTTGGGTATTCGTGGTACTTCTCTTCTGATGAAGAAAACCTGGCAGTCTTAATACTCTTGACCGGTCTTTTGCATTCGGGTCACTACCAAACCTATTAACCATTTCTTGCTGGTAGTGCTCAAACATGTCCAGTTCCATGTTCTCAATCAGAACATAATAGTGATGCTTTCCCGGTGAGGTCTCTACTGTGATATGCGAGAAGTTAGGCTTCTCCCCATCTCCGTCATCGTCGACCCAGAGGCAACGAATTCGTACAATGTTTTCCTTTCTTCGTCCCTTGCCGTCAGTCTCATTGACACTGATAAACACCCCGGCTCCTTTTTGGTTAAGTTCTACGAGTTCTGTCCAGCACGCTTCCAAAGTGCCGTGGATTAATCGAGTCAAAGACGGGTTTTTGTGGTCGATATTGTCGTCGAAAGTTTGAAAAGTGAATGATGTCGCTTTCTCGTCCAGCAGAGACAAGAAACTCTTTGCTTCTTCGTAGTCGGGATTCATGAGCAAGCCGAAAAATCAATTCGTTCGCCAAGAGGGAAGAAGAACATTCGAACGAATTCCCCAGACGGCCCTAGAATGACAAGAATTGAATCTGTAGAATTCTCATCAGCTATAAAGTTATGAATTTGGACTTGCTCTTCCAGTAAGATAGAGTTTTTGCATAGATAACTAACGACAAAGGAGTTCACGATATCCTTGTCTTGGTCAATAATCGCTTTAGCAAAATCGCTTGGGTTTAAGCTAGTATCAAGCATCGAATGAGCGCTTTCGAGGTCCATGGGAACATCGATATTCATACTGCTTATCGTTGTATTTTCTTGATCTGAAGCTACAAGTAATAAGCATTGTCCTCGACATTGGCTAATGGCGTAACTAGCACCTTCACCAAATTTGAATATTTCTACGAAAATGCTTTCTATGAACGATTCTATTTTTTTTACGACAATGGGTTTTAATACGTCTGTTGCCAGAACTGCTCGTTCGGAATTGGTTGTCATTATGTATCTCCATTGTATCCAAGGGATTTAGAGCAAACTAAGTTGTGCGCTAATGCTGTTAATTCTGAGGCGCGCTAGAAATACCAGAATCCGGATTTTGTATGTTATTGAAGTATTTTTTGAATCCAGAGTTCTACTGATTCAGATGACCAGCCAACTAATCTAGGGCCTAATGGTGCAGGTTTAGGGAACCCCGGATCATAGTTCTTATGCTCTGGATTTAATCGGTTGTATATCGTTGACCTGCTCAACCCTGTTACCTCTTGCATCTCTGAGAACCGCATTATCCTATTCATTTCTGCGTACCTAAGTGTTATTGAATATCAATAGTGACATAGGCGGTTGGGGAAGGACGGATTACATTTTTAGAAAAAATATTTGGAAATTGTAAGTTGAACTATTTGACGGGTTGTGGTCTTTCGGCTGGGAGCAATGTCGATGGAGGTACGTACGACCGTATCCGCGACACAGATTGCGTGTAAGAAGAGGATTGTTAGCCTATTGGAATAACTATTTCTGGGAAGGCGAAGAACCCATAGTTTCAAAAAGGCTATGAGGGATTTGGTATTATCGAATAGCGGCAATTACTAAAAGCTGAGTATTTTCTCAGCTTACTGGTCTTGCTGAGAATTCTGTGGGAAAGTTCTATTGTCCTTTCGGCGCTCTAGAAGTCGTTTTATGTAAAGAGCGTTTATTTGTTCGCTTCTAAATCCTGAGATATCACACGTATCTCGGAATTCTCTCAACAAGATAGCAAAGCAACCGTTGTCCGATATTTTGATCTCTTTGCCCTGTTTCTCAAAATCGTTGGCAAGAAGGATTTCTATATCGGTGTACTTTAGGGGTTGGTCGTTATTCTTTTCAGCCTGTTCGCAGTAAAAACAGATTGTATCTAGAATTCTCATTGCGGCGTATTTAAGAGATTCTTTGCCATCGCTAAGTGGCTTGCCATTCATGTTGTGCTCAGAGTTAAGTTTAGAAGCGACTTCAGAATCCAGATTTTCAAATAAGCATTGCAGTTTGATTGTCATCTTCTTAACTTTATCTAGCTCTCTATTTACTTCCGAGACTGAGAGTTTGTAATTTCTTTTTATCTTTTCTTCAACCTCTTTGGCGGCGCCTACATAAATTTCAAATTGATCAAAAAAGTACTCTTCGTCGTCTAGTTCCATCGCCTGTATTACACTTGGAATGCGTTCGTCAGTTCTTTTGGTCATCATCGTTTCCTTTCTTTATAGTCTCTAACTCCAGGCATCTTCGTTGCTACTAAGTACCGGCGTTATCTGCTGTTCGGCGAGATAGGCTCAAATTTCCATCTGCTGCCTCTAATATGTGCTTAGACCACCAATCCATCATTACTCTTCTGCGTTCTAGATATTCGGCTCTGTTGTAGGCTGCTCTAACTTCATTTTTGTCAGAGTGGGCTAGTGCTGCTTCGATAATATCTGCGTCGAAGCCTTCTTCATTTAAGGTCGTGCTTGCTAAGGCTCGAAGTCCATGAGCAACCAATATTCCAGCAAATCCCATTCGCTTTAGAGCCATATTAACCGTTTGCTGGTGAGTATGTTCTTTAGGGTTTCTGTCGGCAGGGAAGACATGTTCTCTCTTTTCACTAATAGGTTTCATTACTTCGAGTAACTGTATTGCTTGAGGGCTAAGTGGGATCGAATGAGGTCGTTTTTTCTTCATGCGCTCAGCGGGGATGAGCCATATTTTTTTATCAAGATCTATTTCTTTCCATTTCGTACCTGCTGCTTCGCTAGGCCTTGTCATGGTATGAAGTTGCCATTCAATAAGGCAGCGTGTTGTTCTTTTGATGCTGGCATTGGCGATAGCGAACATTAGATCTGGCAATTGCGCAGGTGCAAGGGTTGGCATGTTTACTTTTTTGGGAGACTCAAAAGCTTTGCTAATACCCGCGAGTGGGTTCGCATCAACCAGGCCAGTGTTTACTGCATAAACCATGATTTCGTTAAGTCTCTGGCATAGCCTCTTTACTGTTTCCAGAGTGCCTTTAGCTGCTATTGGCTTTAAAGTGTCTATGGCATCCCTAGCCTTAATATTGTGTATAGGCAGGCTTCCTATTCTTGGGAAAATATGGAGTTCTAACGACCGTTGGATATCGATGCCATAGCCATGTGTGACTTTGGTTTTTTTGACCTTCATCCATTCGTTGGCAACGTGTTCGAGAGTGTTCTTGTAGGCTTCCGTGCTTATTTGTATCTGTTCGTTCTTGTGGGTAAGAGGATCGATGCTCTCGCTCAGAAGCAGTAGATTTTCATGACGAATTAACCGAGCTTTAGCTAAGGAGATGGTGGGATATTGACCGAGACTAATATTGGCTCGTTTCTTAGTGAATGGTTTGGTGTAGTTGAATAACCACATTTTCGTTTTGTTGGGCTTTACCCTGAGATATAGCCCCTGTCCGTCAGCGAGGTTGTACTCCTTCTCTTTGGATTTAGCTTGTTTAACTTCGGTGCTGGAGAGAGGTTTTGTAGTTCGCGCCATGTTAGTAATCCCGAGTGTTACATTGATCTCAGTGTTACTACAGGTGTGGCTAAAATGCTTGGATGTTACTAAACACTGATGGGTATTATTATACAAGGGCGGGGTAAAAAATCCAGCAAATCCGTGCCCTTCAGGGCACTATTGGATGTTGCTGGATGGTCATTTGGTGGAGGCGGGGGGATACGTTACCGCCGACCTTTTGCTAATTCTAAATCTATAAGCTGTTGTAAGTAAAGGGATTAATATTCGAAACGGGTTCGGCGAAACCGGCGGAACGTATGAGCAAAACGTATGAGATACGTATGGCTCTGCAGGTCAGTAAATACGGGGATTTGGGGTAGGTATGCAGATCCTGCTGTTCGGCTGGAATGCTCGAAATCGAGTGGGTTCAGCTTCCAGTTAGGGAGTTGAACCGATACTTATAGAGTAGACGGTAAATTGTCTCAGTTGGGTAAATACCTCCAAACATTACTCATACCGCAGTGCTCGGACAGGATTAATTCCCGCTGTGATATACGCATGAACAAAAACTGTAGCCAGGGCGAAACTCAGCGTGGCAGTCCCTGCTCCCAAAAACATCCACCACTGCAGTTCAATGTGTCGTGAAAAGCCCGACAGCCATTGATTTAAATAGTAGTAAGCTAGTGGCCACGCCAGAAAATTTGAGAGAATGACCGGCTTCGAGAATTGAAATAGCAGCAGCAGGACTATGTCCATTCGGCTACCTCCCAGCACTTTTCGAATTCCGACTTCCTTGGTGCGTCTTTCTGCTAGAAAAGCGGCTAGACCTACCAACCCTAGTATCGCTATAAAAACGGCGGCGACGGTATAGAGCCCCAACAGCTGAGCTTGTTGGGTGACGCTTCGATACATATTCTCAATTCTTTCATCGAAGAATCTACGCTGAATAGGTTTAGGGTCGCCGAATTCTCGCCATAGCTGATCAATGCTTTCCAATGTTTCAGGGATATCCTGGCCCGTGAGCTTAATGCTCATCTCCTTCATCTGGGCAGGGTGGAAGAAGAACGCGGCATTTGGTATTTCAGAGCGTATAGAGCCAATTTGAAAATCCTCAAAGACACCGATGATTTCGGCATCATGGAGCTCTGTAAAAGTGCTTGGCAGAGCAAATAGATGATTCCAACTTGCAACTTGTCCAATCGCGTCAATAGGAGAATCAAAGCCCAATTGCTTCGCGGTGGACTCGTTAATAATAATCGATTCGCTTCTGTTCCATACATTATCAACAGGCGATTCATCACTAACTCTCGTTGCTGAGAATGATCGACCCGCTAGAATGTTAATACCATACATAGAGAGATAGTTCGGATCCGCAGACATGTATGAGACCCCTGCTCTACGATCGCTATTGCCCTTGATGAAGAGTCCGGTAGTTGAGCCCAAGCCTAATTGCGGTATCTGCTCCGCACAGGAGACAAGCTGAACACCTGCCATTTGTTGCAGGGACTGTTTCAAAGAGCTAGAACAAGAAGTATTAAGTATTAGAATGGGATCGGTGTTCTGTCTTAGAGCCTCGTTGGTTCCGAATTGAGCTTGTTGATAAATTACGAAACTAGCCATGAGTAGAAGTGTCAATATCGCAAACTGAATTGTGCTTAGGACTTTTCGAACGAGGCCGGCTCCACCTTCAACTCTGGCCACTGAAAATACCTGTCTAGGTGAGTAAGCGGATAATATAAAGGATGGGTAGGAGCCCGCTAACAGGCCAGCCAATAGCACTGTCAGTCCAGTGCCGAGTAATAAGCGGGAATTGGTGAATATTCCATACTCGATCGTACGGGAAAGAAAAGAATTCAATGGCGGTAGGAGTAGGTAGCTGAGGACGATGGCAATGCTCGCTCCGAGGAAAACATACAGAAACGATTCAAGCATATATTGAGTGATTAGATTAGTTCTGCTTGCTCCGATGGTCTTACGAATGGCTATTTCCGGAGCGCGTTTTAGGCCTCTTGCGGTCATTAGGTTAATAAAATTAATAGTCGCCGCTAGAATAATTAAAAACGCGATCGCCCCTACGGTGTAAACAGAGCTTAAGTCGGCGGCGTCCTCATCTGGGTCGTCTGAGCTTGTATGAATCTCTGTAATTGGCTGGAATTTGAATCGATAGATGTCACCCATTACCCTACCTCCTTCTGGCGGTAGATGTCGATTCAGCATTGCAGGCATATCGTCAGTAACAGCAGCTAATGTAGCCTCGTTATCTATGCGGACATAGGTACGGGTTGCCCATAGCTTACGGCCGAAGGACCCACTAATAGGGTTTCTGTCCTGCCTTGCGGCTGGCGAGAAGAGTGCGTGTCCGGGGGCGAGGATGTTAGGTCGAAAGTGGGTATTTGATGGAATATCTTCGATCACAGCCGTAACTCTCATGGAGTGTTCACGGCTTAGCAGCAAATACTTACCTAACGGATCCGTATGGGGGAAATACTTTTCAGCGGTTGTTTGATTAATAACTATGCTATTGGGTTGTTGTAGAGAGGTTGTCAGATCACCCTGAAGCACCTTGAACTGGAACATGTCGAAAACATTGGCATCTGACCAATACACTATTTCAGAAAACTCAATATCATCGAATCCTACTGTTGCTCTTGAGGGAAACAATCGGCTGACTAAATCTATCTGAGGATAGTCCTGCGCAAGCCAAAGGCCTGTATCTGAAGGAACGGCTCCATAACGAATGCCGCCTCCGTCAGTGGATACTGTGGTGCGGTAAATTTCTTGAGAGCTTGGAAGCCAGCTGTCGTAGCTCAACTCGTCGTTGATGTACAGCGCCATCAAAAATACTGCGCAAAACCCTATGCTGAGTCCAACGATACTAATCGTCCCATAGAGTTTGTTCATTCTTAGGCTGCGAATGGCAGTTAGCAAGTAATAACCTATGATCTTTCTTTCTCCTAGTGCTTAGAAATAACTTTGGGAATTTTGGAATAGGTTGGTCACGGTTTATCCAGATCGTTTAGGATATGAAGGTGAATCGATGGCGGAGTGTTCCCTCATGGTGGGTTAGAAAGGGTATTGACAAGTTAACTTCAATTTTGCTGTTTTGGCGTAGAAATTGGCCTTCCCTACAACGGGAAATCAATGACTTAGAGCTATTTGCCTGCTCGAAATTCTCTGCAAAGTAGTTAACTTATGTGGACTCCCCCCTTGTCAACAATCAAATTGCTCATTCAAAGAAATAAAATGCATACTTATGTACGAGCTCTAATTGAGTAGCTAACTCTGGCTCCAGGATATTTACGCAAACGTGTGTTCAAATCTTGTCAGCGAGCTCGAAGCTCTAGTTAACTCTCTGAATTGACACGCCGATTTTTATCTTCGATTGTGCATTTTTATTGTCAAACCCATTATTAAGCAGCTACTAACTCCGCTTTATATTCTGTCCCTTGCGTGAGCATCACATAAGCAGTTCTCACGGTCTTATTAGCCAGGGCTACTGCTGCACACTTTTTCCCTCTACGTGCCACTAAACCTTGTATCCAGGCTTCCTTTTTCGTCACAGCGGTTCGCTTCATTATTTGATTGACCACTGCCATTGCTCCCGTTATCAGTTGGCTTCGAAGGGTGCTGCTTCTAGCATTTTTCCTGATATGACCGAGCTTTGTAACGCCGCCAGAAGAATGCTGCAACGGAGTTAAACCAATACAGGCAGATGCATCTTTTCCTTTGTTAAAGACCCCTAGATCAGCACAACCAAGCGCGATATATAGATTGATAGCATTTAAAGTGCCGACCCCTTCCAGTTTAAGCAAACGCTTACAGTCGTCATGCTCATCAATCGATGTTTCCAGGCAGCGGTCATAAACACGAATTGAATCGAGCAATCCTAAATGAAGCCCCCAGGCTGCATTTAATGCGTGCCTAAACTCAAAGGAAAAGCCGTTTTCAGCATCTTCCAAAAGCGATTCGATAACCCCTTTCAAACCGCCTTTCTTGGGCGATACTCGAATATTAAACTCCAGCAATAGAGCTTTAATCTGGTTACTGGACGCTGTCTTTTGCTTGATGGCGAGCTCTCGCAAACGCATCATTGACTGCAATTGCTGCTGTTCGACACTTTTTCCCTTAACAAACTGTATGTCAGTTAATTGCGAGGCTTGAACAATCGCCAGAGCATCGTTTTTATCCGTTTTTTGGTTTTGCCTGATAGACGCTACCAATTTGGCTGAAATAAGTTGAGCATCATGGCCTGCTTCAATCGCTCTCTGTTTCCAGTAGTTTGAGGTACCGCAGGCCTCAAAAATTATGCTCATTGGCTTCGACGTAAACAACCAGGTTAGAAATTCGTGATGAGGCATCTCAATATTTGAATGCACTTTGTTGTTCGTACACAGACAAACTTGAATGACTTCTTTTGCTAAATCAACACCAGCTATTGTATTCTTCATCCCTTGGACTCCTTTATGTTTTGTGTGAGAACAAACATATTAGCTCACTTCTTAGGAAGTGAGGGGAGTCCAATTATCTTGTCAGTA
>JABMOK010000176.1 GCA_013204155.1 Pseudohongiella sp.
ATACTGTAGCCCCTATGATCAGTTCAATTCACCCTATTCCCGCTTTCTCAGACAATTACATCTGGATAGCCACCGAGGAAGGTAGTAATAAGGCTTGTGTCGTTGATCCTGGAGATGCCGCGCCGGTTCTGCAATATCTCGAAGCAAACAATCTAAGCTTGTCCGATATTTTTATCACTCATCACCATCCCGACCACACGGGAGGCATTCGAGAGCTAAGTGCCAAGTACTCGCCCAGGGTCGTAGGTCCACAAGCAAGTAATATTCATGGGATCACACAGCCTGTTCGAGAGGGCGATCAAATACAGCTTTTCGAGCAGAATTTTTCTGTGATAGAAGTGCCTGGTCACACTCTTGATCATATCGCCTTCTTTTGCAATGACTGTTCGAATGATTCTCCTATTCTCTTTTGTGGCGATACACTTTTTGCAGCGGGTTGCGGCAGATTGTTTGAAGGCACTGCCGCGATGATGTTTGAGTCATTAGCAAAACTTACTGTCCTGGAACCCGATACAAGAGTTTATTGCACTCATGAATATACGATGGCTAATTTAAGATTCGCATTACAGGCAGACCCAGAAAACCAGGTATTGAGAGATCGCATACTGCGCGAGCAACAAAAACGGGATGCTGACATTCCCACTCTTCCGAGCAATGTCGAATTGGAGCTCGCTACCAATCCCTTTCTGCGATGTGTAAGCCCAGCATTAATTAAAAGCGCCGAACATCAACTTGGCCATAATCCAGATAACGAAGTTGAGGTATTTGCTGCTTTGAGATCATGGAAAGACAATTTCTAGCGGCTTGTTATGAATTTAAGACCATCGAAGATAGTCACTCGGCATAGAAGCATCAGGAATGGTTTACTACTGTCAGTTCTTGCTATTCTGGTCGCCTGTCAAAACATAGGCTCGCCTACAACGGCAACGTCGCCGGGGATTATTGCTAGCAGAACTATTAAACCTGAATCTAAAGTAACAACAATTTCCGCTCCTCGCCAAAATCAAGTAGCCGAGCAAATCGTTTATGAAGACCTATGGGAGAGAATGCGCGCCGGCTTCCAACTCAATGACTTGTATACGCACGAATCCGTTGTTCAACAGATCGAAGAGTACGCTGATAATCAGCGATTTTTCGATCTCATCACCGAACGAGCAGCACCTTTCCTGTATTGGATAATTGAAGAAATTGATCGCCGTCAGTTACCGCTGGAGCTGGCACTGCTGCCTATTGTTGAGAGCACTTTTAATCCCAATGCCCGTTCCCGAGAACATGCAGTGGGTCTCTGGCAGTTTTTAGGAGCCACCGGCAAGAGTTTTGGCTTACAGCAGGACTGGTGGTATGACGGGAGGCGCGATCCGCGCGCCTCTACCGTCGCCGCTCTCGATTATCTGGAAGTACTGTATAAGCAATTTGACGAAGATTGGTTGCTGGCCCTGGCGGCCTACAATACCGGCGATGGCAATCTCCGAAAGGCTATTCGGCGCAACGGGGGCAAGCCCGGCGAAATTGACTTTTGGGATTTGCGACTACCTGGCGAGACGCGTGCTCATATACCAAAATTGCTGGCACTTGCCGCGATAATCTCTAACAGTGAACAGCATGGAATTGCATTAATGCCGCTGCCCAATCAGCCCGCTTTGCAAACGGTTGATATTGGCTCCCAAATTGATATCTCCCAGGCCGCCGAACTGGCCGAGATGGATTACGCTGAATTACGCGCACTAAATCCCGGTTATCTGCAATGGGCTACTCATCCAGATCACCCTCAGCAACTGCTCTTACCCCATGCCAATGCTAGCGCGCTGCTGAACAGAGTTGATGAACTGAGTGACACGACATTAATAAGTTGGGATCGTTATGAAATTTTAGCCGGCGATACCTTAGGCGGTATTGCGCGCAAGTTAGGCATCTCAGTGGATGTTCTGCGATCAGCAAACGCCTTGCAAGGCAGTCGAATTATTGCTGGAGATTCCTTACTAATACCTCGTAGCAGTGACGCCGACTTGTCAGCACTGGCACCCGCTACTCGTAATAGTAGAAACCTTGGTCTGAATATTCCGGCACAATACACCATAAAGCGCGGTGATAGTCTCTGGAGTATCGCACGACGTTATAATTTAAAGTCGAAGGAAATTGCCGCCTTGAATCAGATAGCACTCACTCAAATTTTGCGCCCGGGCCAAACGCTGGTTTTGCACTACGCCACACAAAGTGACCCAGAGTTTTTCCAGGCTTTGCTCACCGAAGCCCAGGCAACTTATTTAGTTCGATCAGGCGATAGCATGGCTCGAATAGCCAAACAGTTTAATCTTGACTTGCAGGACCTGTTACGTTGGAACGGTATAAGCATTAACCAACTAATTTATCCCGGTCAGACGATCCAGTTTCAACCACAGGATTCCGAAATAAATTAGTTATGACAGCGATTGTGAACAGCCAGACATCCGCGAAGGAATTTATGGGGCACCCTCGGGGGCTGGTCATTTGCTTTCTTACAGAGATGTGGGAGCGGTTCAGTTATTATGGAATGCGCGCCCTGCTGATTTTCTATTTAACTCAGCATTTCCTGTTTTCAGATCAGCTCGCTGCCGGAATTTTAGCCGCCTATATTTCCCTGGTTTACGTAACTCCTGTCATTGGCGGCATCGTAGCTGACCGATACCTGGGACCGGTAAAGGCTGTTGTTCTCGGCGCGATTTTGCTTGTGGCAGGGCACTTCGGCATGGCGATAGAGGGCTCACAAGCCGTCGAAGCCAGCGTTAACGGCCAGCTCGAAATTCAGCGTGACCCCTTCTATTTGCAGCTATTCTATTTTTCACTAGCCCTGATCATCATGGGCGTCGGCTTCCTGAAAGCGAATATTTCCACGCTGGTTGGCTCTCTGTATGAGCGCAAAGACCCGCGTCGAGATGGTGGGTTTACCTTGTTTTACATGGGCATTAATTTGGGCTCATTTCTCGGCGCCATTATCTGCGGCTTCCTCATGCAATATAAGGGTTTTAGCTGGGGCTTTGGTGCCGCTGGTATTGGCATGCTGTTTGGATTGGTAGTATTTCTTAAGGGTCATCATTTATTTGGTGATGCAGGAACGCCCAAGCAACCGGACCGACTAAGACAAAAGATTGTTCCGGGGATATCAAGAGAAACATTGATCTATCTGATGACTATTATCGGGGTGTTCGTATTCTGGCAGTTGGTGCAGCGGCCTCCAGTAGTCGGAGGCATACTCGGCACCTCGCTGATAATAATGACTCTGGTTGTGATCAGTTACGCATTCACCAAGTGCGAGTCGGAGGACAGGGACAGGATGTTGGTGTGTCTATTTCTAATGAGTTACCAAATTATATTTTGGTCACTCTTTGAACAAACCGCCAGTTCCCTCAATTTGATGACCGACAGAAATGTCGACCGGATAATTTTTGGCTTTGAACTTCCCGCGGCTGTATTCCAATCCGTGAATGCATTTTTCATTGTCACCTTGGCGCCTGTGTTTAATATGATCTGGATAGCGCTGGCCCGCCGAGGGTGGGAGCCCTCCACCCCGATGAAGTTTGCCCTGTCACTTATTCAACTGGGGCTAGGATTTCTGTTTCTGGTATACGGTGCCTCACTGGCAACTGACCCAACTCAGGTCGCGTTGATTTGGCTGGTGCTGCTTTACCTGCTGCACACCACGGGAGAACTTTGCATCTCACCGGTAGGGCTTTCCATGACGACCAAGCTATCCGTGCCTGGTGTGGTCGGCATGATGATGGGATGCTGGTTCCTCGCTTCTGCTGCAGGAAACTATGTATCGGGTACTATCGCCGCCATGACAGGCTCAGATACTGTCGGTGGTGAGGTTGTCGATCCTGCGGCGGCGCTCACTACCTATATGGACGTCTATTACACCGCAGGGCTCTACAGTATCGCCGTTGGTGTGTTTGCTATCTTTTTGGTGCCGGTATTGAAACGCTTCATGCACGGAATAAAGTAGTAGTAACAGTCGTAGCGCTCCCGGTACAGACCCGAATCAGCTAAGACAAACCCGTAGCAAGCAGGGGTATTCCTAATCAATTTGCAGTAAAATAGCACGCTAACACCACGGTCAATCTAGCAGAGTAGTTATATAAGGTAGTTATATAGGATAGTTATATGGGTTATTTAGCAGGAAAGCGCATCTTGATTCTTGGTGTCGCAAGCAAGTTATCAATCGCTTCGGGAATCGCGGCCGCTATGCATCGTGAAGGCGCCGAGCTGGCATTCACCTATCAGGGCGAAAGACTTAAGGAGAGAGTTCTAAAATTTGCTGCCGACTGGGATTCAGATTTGGTGTTTCCCTGCGATGTCAGCAGTGATGAGGAAATCGAGAATCTGTTCTCTGAGTTGTCTAAAAGCTGGGATGGATTAGACGGGGTTGTGCATTGCCTCGCATTCGCTCCAGGCAATGAACTGGATGGAAATTACGTCGATGTAACCACCAGAGAAGGCTTCCTGACGGCCCATGAAATTAGCTCATACAGCTTTGTCGCGCTTGCCAAGGCGGCCAAACCACTCATGGAAGGAAGAAACGGCTCCCTATTGACCTTAAGCTATCTGGGCGCCGTTAGAAGCCTGCCTAATTACAATGTCATGGGCTTGGCCAAGGCGAGCCTGGAAGCCAATGTGCGTTATATGGCCGCCAGCCTGGGGCCATCCGGCACGCGGGTCAATGCCATATCCGCGGGACCGATAAAGACACTGGCGGCGGCTGGAATTAAAAGCTTTCGGAAGATGCTGGAGCACAATGCCAAGCAAACACCACTGCGCAGAAACGTGACTATCGAGGAGGTGGGAAACGCGGCAAGCTTTTTGTGCTCTGATCTCGCCTCGGGAATCAGCGCGGAGATCTTGTACGTCGATGGCGGCTTTAATACAACCGCCATGGGATCTCTGAATGACCTGGCGGCCGATTAGGCATTCGGGCAGGATTCGGCACTAGCAGGTCGGGAAGGCGGTTAGAAAGCTTCCTCGGTTACCCGAGATTCAATATCGGCATTCTGCTGCAGGTTACTCATAAAAGCCTGAAAGTCGCTATTACCCAGATCGGCGATTATAGCGTTCGTCATCCCTTCGCGCTCGGCCTCGGCCATGGAGTCCAGTGTTCCTGGATTGATCTTGTTCAACTCGATCAAGACAAATGTACCGTTAGCCAAGCTGACAGTAGCGTGCTCTGAATCTCCCGTGACAGGTTCTGGCATCGCGAATACCTGCGTCAATATTTCCCGATTCACATTCGCTGCGCCTCGGTTAGCGGCCTCTATTGTGAGCCACTCCAATGCATTGTCAGCCAGCAGTTGATCGAGTCCAGCGTTTGCTTCCAGGGCAGTCAGGATTTCATCACCTAAGGCCTGTACCGCTTCTCGTTCCATCTCGGTTCTTAACAATACCGCAATTTCTGGCTCAACCTCTTCCAGAGGCAGGATGCTGGCCTCATTGAATTCAAGTACATTCAGCACCAGTGCCCGTGAAGAACTTAGCTCGATAACTTCACTATTATTTCCATCCAGCAAGACTTCTTCGGAAAAAGCCTGCGAAATAAGGGAAGGGTTGGAAAAAATACCATTCCCACCTGCCCGCCCAAAGGCTTCACTTTGTAAAATAACCAGATTCAGCTCTTCCGCAACAGCCTCCAGATTCCCGCTTTCAAATGCCAGGTTCGATAAATTCTCCAACCGCTCTGCATAAATCAATTCGACTTGCGCGCTCTTCAATTCTCTTTCGATCCTTTCTGAAACTTCCTCAAAGCTCTGAAAAACAACCTCAGAATCCTCGGTCAGCTTCACCAGGTGCACGCCAAATTCGGAAACAACCGGAGTGGAAACCTCATTAAGCGCTAGCGCCTCCAGCGCCACTTCAACCGCTTCCGGGAAAGCACTCCCGTCCGTGTAGCCTATATCCCCGCCATCCTGTGCGGAGCCAGTATCACTGGAGAGTTCAAGGGCCAGGGCGGCAAAATCTTCTCCTGCCTGTAATCTCTGTAGCGACGCATTCGCCAACTGCACGGCCGCTTCTTCGGATAGATTTGCCCCTACTTCAAATAGTATGTGTGATGCTCGTTTCTCAGCAGAGCCCTCGAAAGCGGCTCTTTCCTCTTCATATTGAGACCGTAACTCACTTTCATCAACTTCGATTTCCTCGGCGATAACATCCTTATCCAAAAGCACATAACGAGCAACAACTGTTTCATCCTGGGTAAAATCCACCTGATGGGCGGCGTAATAACTCTCAATTTCCGCATCGCTAATAGCTGTGTCCAAAGTGCGAACACCCAATGGAATAGTCACATAACGAAAATCTCTGCTTTGAGCTGAAAGTTCAGCCATCCGGCTTAGCTCGGTATCTATTACAAAACCGGAACTGGTATACGCACTTGCTACTTGAGAGAGCAACATTTGTTGCTTCAACGACTCTCTGTAAGTAGCGGCGCTAAATCCCTGGCTCGCCATAGTTCTGATTGCCAGATCCGGATCAAATACGCCATTAATCTGAAATTGCGGACTATCGATGATTGACCTATCTATTCTGTCACTCGATATGGACATCGATGCATTCTGCGCCGACTGCCTTAGTATCACCTCTTCGATGATCTGACCCAGCGCAACCTGTTCCAACAAACTCTGATCTAAAGAATCGGCGCTTGCCCCCAGGGAATTGAGTAATGTTTGCACACTCGCTTGCAGCTGTGCTTCGGATATCTCCTCACCGTTGACTTCCGCAACAGGTGGCAAGCTTGTAAATCCCCCGATGATTGACTGGACACCAAAAAGTGAGAACATGGCAACGATGAGACCAATAATGATCTTCGCTATTACACCTTGTGAATTGTCCCGAATGTCTTGCAGCATAGTATTTCCTGAATTTTCTGCGCAGCCGATCCAGTAGATGGTTTGTTAGCTGGTAAGCGTGAAGCGTAAACTAAAAAAGGCGCATCATGGATGCGCCCTACAAAATATTTATAACCAGTTTCGGCGGAATTGCCTTGCCTGAACTATTCTAACTACCGGAGCTATCAATAGAATATCGGTGGTCAAAATTGTTGCCAGAAAATAACTTCTGGCAACGTCGTCACGCTAGCGATTAAGTCAGCTCAATTAAGAGTTGACCGCATCCTTAAGTGCCTTGCCTGCTTTAAAACTAGGGACACGGGCAGCCTTAATTTGAATAGGCTCGCCAGTTTGGGGATTACGACCAATTCTAGCCGCTCTATCTTTGGTTGCAAACGTGCCGAAGCCTACAAGCACAACTGGCTCTGCTTTCTTCAACGAATCTGTAATTGCCTCAATCGTTGCATCAATGGCTCGGCCCGCAGCGGCTTTGGGTAGGTCTGCACTGGCAGCGACCGCATCTATTAATTCTGATTTATTCACGTTATCCCCTTTCTTCTTTATTGGAAGTTATTTCCTGATCAATGAACGCCTAAAAGAATGCAGTTGTGTTAGTACGCAACTACTAAGTCCAAATGCACATTATTTAAGCTTTGGAGTGCTCTGTTTTTATTTCCTAAATGTGAATCATACCTGCTGTATGGCCGAGTCTTTATACCAATTGCTAGAAAGCCATGTCAACACAAAACATGCAGTCTTAGTGGGTATTTATGTGTTTCTCGTCACTACTTTTATCATTATCCTCTTTCTTCCCATCTTTTTCCGATGAAGGGCTTCCATCATCACTTAAAGCAGTGGGTTGATACTGAAGTGCATGCTCTAATACTTGATCAATCCATCGTACTGGAACTATCTCCAAATCGGCTTTTATATTGTCTGGAATTTCCGCCAAGTCCCTTTCATTGTCGGCAGGAATGATTACAGTTTTAATATTTCCACGATGCGCCGCCAGCAGTTTCTCCTTCAATCCGCCGATTCGAAGCACCTGACCACGTAAGGTAATTTCGCCGGTCATTGCCACATCGGCACGAACGGGAATCGAAGTCAAACTGGATACCAGGGCGGTGCACATGCCGACACCAGCACTAGGTCCATCTTTTGGAGTAGCGCCCTCGGGCACGTGAATATGTAAATCATATTTTTCGTGAAAATTCGAAGCCAGACCCAGCGCTTTAGCCCGCGACCTGACTACTGTAAAGGCGGCTTGAATCGATTCCTGCATGACCTCGCCGAGCGAACCCGTCTTAATTATTTTACCCTTACCCTCAACCGCCATTGCTTCGATTGTTAACAATTCACCACCTACTGAAGTCCAGGCGAGGCCGTTGACCTGACCTATCATGTTCTCCTTTTCGGCTTTGCCATAGTCATACTTTCGAACACCAGAATATTTCTCCAGTATTTCTGCTGAAAGATGAACAGACTCTGCGTCCTTGCTCGATGGCTGATGTAATGAGTTGTTCTTCACCACTTTACGACAAATCTTGGCTATCTCACGCTCCAATCCACGCACACCCGCTTCTCGGGTGTAGTAACGAACCAGGTCCTGTATCGGCGACTGATCAAACACCAATTCATCATCGCGAACACCGTTGTTCTTCTTCTGCTTCGGGATCAAATAGCGCTCGGCAATATTGACCTTTTCTTCTTCCGTATAACCAGGAATTCGTATTACTTCCATTCGATCAAGTAAAGGCTCCGGGATATTCATACTATTTGAAGTACAGACAAACATAACTTCAGATAAATCATAGTCAACTTCAAGATAGTGGTCATTGAATCTGTTATTTTGTTCCGGATCGAGTACCTCGAGTAATGCGGAGGCTGGATCGCCGCGATTATCCATACCCATTTTGTCGATTTCATCGAGTAAGAACAGAGGGTTCTTCACCCCAACCTTGGATAGCTTTTGCAGCAACTTACCTGGCAATGAACCGATATAGGTGCGCCGGTGACCGCGGATTTCTGCCTCGTCTCGTACTCCGCCTAAAGCCATACGCACAAATTTGCGGTTAGTGGCCCGCGCAATAGATTCGCCCAAGGACGTTTTTCCCACGCCGGGAGGACCTACCAAACACAATATTGGGCCTTTAAGTTTTTTAACCCGTTGTTGAACGGCCAGATACTCCAGAATTCGTTCTTTGACTTCTTTCAGCCCATAGTGATCATTCTCCAGAATCTCTTCCGCTTTAACCAGATCCAGCCTGACCTTGCTCCTTTTTTTCCAGGGAATATTCACCATCCAGTCCAGGTAGGTTCTCACTACAGAAGCTTCGGATGACATCGGCGACATTAGTTTTAGCTTATTGAGTTCGGAAGTTGCCTTCTCCTTTGCCTCTTTTGGCATGCCAGCATCGTCAATACGCTGCTTCAGCTCTTCGGCTTCGTTAGGCACATCATCCATCTCACCCATTTCCTTTTGGATGGCTTTCATCTGTTCGTTTAAATAGTACTCCCGCTGGCTTTTTTCCATCTGCTTTTTGACCCGGCCACGAATGCGCTTCTCTACCTGAAACAGGTCAATCTCAGACTCGATCAAAGCCATCAAATGTTCGATTCGGGCTTGCAGGCTCGCCAACTCCAAAAGGTTTTGTTTTTCCGGTAGTTGCAGCGACATATGCGATGCAATTGTATCCACTAATCTACCAGGCTCGTCGATGCTTGATATCGAGGTCATGACTTCGGGGGGGATTTTCTTGCTTAATTGCACATATTGATCGAATTGCGACAACAGTGAACGGATCAGTAACGCCGACTCTTTTTTAGGCATCTCGTCCGTATTCAAGACATTGATTTCTGCTCGAAAGTGATCTGATTCAAAGCTGACATTTTTAATTTGAGCCCGATCCAGACCTTCGACCAACACCTTGACCGTGCCATCGGGCAAGCGGATCAGTTGCAAGATGGATGCGACCGTACCAATATCATAGAGATCGTCGGCGGCCGGCTCATCATCCGTTGCATTCTTCTGCGCCACCAGCAGCACTTGCTTGTCACTGGACATAGCAATTTCCAGCGCTTTGATCGACTTTGGCCTGCCTACGAATAAGGGCTGAACTATTTGAGGATAAACCACTACATCTCGCAGTGGCAGGAGAGGGAATACTGTATTGCTCGAATCTTCCACGGACATGTTCATAAACCACCCTAAGTATTAAAACTGGACGTATACTGCTGAACCGAGAAACTTTTGTCTCCAGGGGAAGATGGTGGCTAGCACTTAAATATCAAGGCCTGCAGCGATTTTATTCAGCGCTTTACCGTGCTGCCTGAAGCCCGTATTGTGGCTTATTTATTCATCCGCAGCAGATTTACTCTTCTGCTTAATATTCTCATACATCAGCAGGGGCTCAGACACACCTTCGATCACCGCCGAGTCAATAACGACTTTACTTACCTTGTCCAGGGACGGGATCTTGTACATCGATTCCAGCAGTACCGCTTCCATTATCGAGCGCAATCCCCGGGCTCCGGTTTTACGTTCCCGAGCTTTTTTAGCGATTGCCTGCAGGGCATCTTCACGGAACTGAATTTCCACGCCCTCCATCTCGAATAGCTTGGCATATTGTTTGGTAAGCGAATTTTTTGGCTCACAAAGGATTCGGACCAGAGCATCGAGGTCCAACTCATCCAGAGTCGCTATCATTGGTAGTCTGCCAACAAACTCAGGAATCAGCCCATATTTGACCAGATCTTCCGGCTCGACTTTACGCAGAGTCTCTCCTACTTTGGTCTCGGCATCCATGGATCTGACTTCTGCGCTGAAACCGATACCACTTTTCTCGGAACGATCACGAATGATCTTATCGAGGCCGGCAAATGCGCCGCCACAGATGAAGAGAATATTGCTTGTATCAACCTGCAGGAATTCTTGTTGAGGGTGTTTCCTTCCTCCTTGCGGTGGAACAGATGCCACCGTCCCTTCAATAAGTTTTAATAGCGCCTGTTGCACACCCTCACCCGATACGTCACGGGTTATTGACGGGTTGTCAGATTTACGAGAAATCTTGTCAATCTCATCGATATAGACTATCCCAACTTGCGCCTTCTCCACATCGTAGTCACATTTTTGCAGTAACTTCTGGATAATATTCTCTACATCTTCACCGACATAGCCAGCCTCGGTTAGAGTAGTCGCATCGGCAATGGTAAATGGCACATCAAGTAGCCTGGCGAGTGTCTCTGCCAGCAGAGTCTTGCCCGTGCCGGTAGGCCCCACCATCAGGATATTGCTCTTGCTTAGCTCTACCCCATCGCTAGACTTGTCATAATTCAGGCGCTTATAGTGATTGTAAACGGCCACGGCAAGCACTTTTTTAGCGCTTTCCTGGCCTATCACATACTCATCCAGTGTGTTCTTTATCTCTTCGGGAATCGGTAGCTTGCGGCTTGTGGTATCGGAATCCTTCTCTTGAATTTCTTCACGGATGATATCGTTACAAAGATCCACACATTCATCACAGACGAACACCGACGGACCCGCAATAAGCTTGCGTACTTCGTGCTGGCTTTTGCCGCAAAAGGAGCAATACAACAATTTGCCATTGTCGTCTCCCTTGGTGAAATTATTATCTGTCATATTTTAACTAACGCTCAATTTGTCTAATGTATTCAATTTGAAACCCGGAATCGCTGGAATGGTTTCAAAAGCCGTTTAATGACTTATGCAATTTATCCATTATCCTAATTACGACCGACAAGCGCCTTTACCTGACTAATTAAATTCAATAATTTTATCGGCCTCAAGCCTGTTAAATGGTGACAATAAGCTCGAATTGCAAGCTCGACCTGCCGAATTTAGTCTTTAGACGGGCCTTTTATATCTAGTTTATCTACTCTTGGCTGAATTACTTTATCCACTAAGCCGTATTTACAGGCCTCATCAGCGCTCATAAAATTATCCCGCTCGGTATCCTTGGCTATTGTCTCTTCCGATTGCCCGCTATGTTCCGCCAGTAAAACATTAAGTTCTTTCCGTAACTTAATGATTTCATTGGCCTGAATTTCTATATCAGACGCCTGCCCCTGGGCTCCACCGCTGGGCTGGTGGATCATAATTCTCGAATGAGGCAGAGCTAGCCTTTTCCCCTTGGCGCCGCCTGCCAGAAGCATTGCGCCCATGCTCGCGGCCTGCCCGATACACATGGTGCTTACATCTGGCTGTATAAACTGCATTGTGTCATAGATAGACAGTCCAGCTGTCACCGAGCCGCCAGGGGAATTGATATACAGGTGGATATCTTTGTCCGGGTTTTCCGATTCCAAAAACAACATTTGAGCCACGATTAAATTGGCCATGTGATCTTCGACCTGCCCAGTCATAAATATCACCCGGTCCTTAAGCAAACGCGAGAAAATATCGTATGAACGCTCGCCCCTCGCGGTTTGTTCAACCACCATAGGGACCAAAACCGCTCTGGGTTCATTTTGTGGATTTAGCATTAACTGGATATCCTTTAATCATTACCGCCGCTAAACGGGTTTTACGCGCCAAGTGCCTGATTGTCCAAGATTTAGATTGTCTAAGATTTAGATTTACTCTTATCTTTATCAGCAGATTTCGCTTCAGGTTGAATTACTTCTTGATAGGTCACTTGCCTATCATTCACTTCCGATTGTTCGACAATATAATCAAACACCTGATCTTCAAGTACAGCAGACTCGATAGTGGCGAGTTGCTCTTTATTACCGTAGTACCAGTTTATGACGTCGTCCGGCGATTCATAGGTTGCTGCCAGTTCTTCAACGGATTCGCGAACTTTCGCCGGATCCGCTGCCAAACTTTGCTGCTGGATAACCTCTCCCAGCAAAAGACCGAGTAAAACCCGCCGTCTGGCTTGATCCCTGAACAGTTCATCCGGCAGCATAGTGGGATCCAGATTTTGACCCCCGCCCATTTGCTGCAACGCCTGCTGTCGCAATTGACTAATTTCAGCAACCACAAGCGCATCGGGCACTGCCACATCAACCGCATCAACGAGTGCATCCATAACTTTGGTTTTCAGTTTGTTGCGACTGGCCGTTTTCATTTCCCGCCGCATATTGTTCGATATTTCTTCCCGAAAAGCTTCCAGGCCTCCTTCTTCAACGCCGAAACTTTTGAAAAACACTTCATCGACCTCGGGCAAGACTTGCTCGCTTACTGAATTAAGCGTTATTTCAAATTCTACTTCTTTACCGGCAAGCTCTTTACTGTGATATTCAGCCGGAAATTTCACCTTAAAGCGAAAGTTATCCGTAGGATTTTTGCCCTCGATTCCCGCCTCAAACCCCGGAATCATGCTTTCCGAGCCCAACAGCAGATTCGTCCCACTGGCCTTCCCGCCTTCAAATTCTTCCCCATCAAGACGACCAATATAATCAATATTAACTCTGTCCTGTGCAGCGGCCGCCCGTTCTACCACTTCCCAGGTCTGACGCTGTTTCCTGAGAGTAACAATCATCTCATCGATGTCAGAATCGGTAAGCTGCGCACTTAACCTCTCTACTTTAAGCTTGGAAAAGTCCGGCAGAGCAATTTCCGGGTATACCTCAAAAATTGCCACAAACTCTAGATCCCCTCCCTCTTCAAGGTTGGTCGGATCAATGGTTGGTTGACCGGCTGGCTTTAAACTTTGCTGGTTAATCGCCTCGTAGAAAGACTGGCTCATCATCTCGCCAACCACTTCCTGCCGAACACCTTTGCCGTATTTGCTCTTAACAACCTTGAACGGTACTTTGCCTTTTCTAAACCCATTCAATTTCACATTTCGAGCCGCTTCCTGCAGGCGAGCATTAACCGCGGTGTCCACCTGTTCTCTGGGAACAGCAATAGTCATCTTTCTTTCTAATCCTTGAGTAGTTTCAACTGAAACTTGCATCTATAAACCTCTTCATACCTGAGTGTGTAAAACCCACGATTGTCTGTGTAAAAATCTTGTGTTGATTAATTCCGGGTGAATGATTTACGGTAGTTGTAATTTTTGATCGAGTAAAACCATTGATTTTCAAAAAATTCAACAAGTTAACGACTATCAGTATGCCCGCAAAGTGCGCGATTTTCCCATATCGATACCCTAGTTTCAATCAGAGAATAGCCCATAGGCAGACAATAACCCGGCGTGCGGAACTGAGTCGAGACAGGATCGCGCCTAATTTAATCCTGATCTGGAAACAGGCACGGACTCAGCCATGATTCAACGCGCGGAAATAGCCGCTGTCATTCTGGCCGGCGGCAAAGGCTCGCGAATGAACTACCAGGATAAGGCCTTGCTTACCTTACATAAAAAACCACTTATCGAGCACGTAATAGCAAATGTCAGAAATCAAGTGGGTAGTCTGTCAATCAGCGTCAATCACAACCCCCATCTCTATGAATATTTGCAACTCCCCTTAGTGCCAGATTACGGCAATCAATACGCCGGCCCACTGGTAGGAATCTATAGTGCCATGCGCCGTATCTGCGAAACGCGGCAACAAAGCGGTATAAAGTATCTCGCCTGTTTTGCGGCTGACGTGCCCTACTTCCCGAGCAAGTTGGTCGCTTCCCTGTATGAGAATTTGATGGATACCAATTCCCAATTCGCCTGCTGTGTCTGCGACAATCAATTACAACCGCTATTTTCACTCTGGAAGCTGGAGACTATTAGCTGCATTGAATCGGCAATAAGCAAAGGCGTTTTTGGGCCGAAATTGTTATTGCCAGAACTTTCACATGTGCTGGTAGAAATTCCGTTCGATGATCCTGGGTATTTTCTAAATATCAATTCAGCAGAATCTCTGGCTATGGCTGAAAGAATGATTCCAGCCAACTAATTCGATCTGAATGAAATTAATTTCACTTTAAAATAGAATTTATTTTTTTAAAAATACTTCCTATCTTGTTGTTTAATCTCAAGAAATAGAACGTTGTGAATTTTCAAAACAACTTCTATCCTGTTGTTTTTTGGTTCTTTTTAGAGAATCTCAGTTCTCTAGCAAGCAACCCCCCTTTTTTTGAAATGGCATATTTATTGCGCTCTTTCAAAATTCAGCAACAGGCATTATGGTGCTCTCACTCGTTAGCTTAAGGTTACCTCCCAGCTCTTGGGCTGGGGCTGATTTAAGTACTCGACAGTAGCCTTAAGCTAGCGGAGACCAATTAAATGCCTATACTGGTGTTCATAGACTACATTGATCTTCATACATAGGTATACTCAGAAAACAATAACAATAAAGAGAAGATCACTGCACTATGCCCAATACTCGTGAACAAGACAGACTCCAGTCTTTGGCTCCCGATCGTAGCGATCGAATATTCAGTCAGCAGGATCTTTGGTATTTCAAAATCCGTGAAGGCGATGAAATAGGACCCTTCAGATACCGTTCCGAAGCGCAAAGTAATCTCGATGGCTTTATGGAGCAACTCAGAAATAAGCTAAAACACACTCAACAGGCTTAACAGGCTTAACAGACACTAAACCCAGAACTTCCGGGTAAAAAGTACCGCTCCAACCCTCTATCTCTACCCTCGATCTCTCCCCGATGACAGCGACATTGATCTGGCCTATTTCTGCCAGCCAACACTAACCGGGACTATCGCTTCTCTAAACACTGTGCGTTAAACTCCCCACTGATTCCGTTGTATGGCAGTACTTCAATGAATACAGCCCCCAATACGCAACACCCTATAAGCATCGCTTATGGAACCGACTATGCGAAGAGTGAAGTCTGGGGCAATCTCAAGTCCACGTTAATTATTCCCACTGAAATAGACTCTTTCACGGCCGCTCAATGCTGCAATCCGGCATTGATACTACTGGATCAACACCTGGTTCAGGAGATGGATTACAGCGCGTGGGTGCAAGAATTCCCTGATTCAATTTTCCTCTGTAACGATTCTATGGACCTGGATGCAGATCTGATTCTCACTGCTAATTTGCCTTATCGTCAAACCTGTAAACTATTGGAAATGGCTTGTTACCAATGGGTTCTTAAGGGCCAGGAAACTGAGCACGCCAATTTGCGTGACACCAACTTTCGCTACCTGAATAAACTTGCTGACATAGGCATCTCCCTCTCATCTGAAGACGATCTTATGACCCTGCTGATGAAAATTCTGAACGAGGGACAAAATATTGCCTGTTGCGACGCCGCTTCACTATTTCTAATAAACGAATTTAATGATCGCGAACGTGATTTACTCTTTAGACTAACTAAAAATGATTCCATGGAATTCCCATTTGAAGAAATGCGATTCCCTTTGGATGATTCTTCTATCGCTGGATATGTGGCACTAACCGACAGCGCTTTAAATATTCCCGATGCTTATCAAATTCCAGATACGGTTCCCTACAAATTCAATCGGTCTTTCGATCAAAATACCGGCTACCGAACCAAATCGGTTTTTGCGATTCCCTTTGCCAACAAGCAAAAAGAGGTCATCGGTGTTTTAGAGTTCATTAACCGAAAAAAGGCGCGCTCGCTCAAAATTATTGACGAAAAGTCAGCCGCTGCTTATACCCTACCATTCGATAGTGATATTAATATTCTGCTTAGAGCCCTTGCTAGCCAAGCAGGCATCGCTATCGAAAATACAATTTTGCAAAATGACATTAAGGCGCTATTTGAAGGCTTTGTAAACGCATCAGTAGCGGCAATAGAACAAAGGGATCCAACCACCAGCGGCCACTCGTTCAGGGTCGCAGATCTTTGTGTCGAACTAGCCGGATCTGTATCTGCATCTAATATAAGCAAGCTGCGAGATATAAACTTCAGCGTGGCCGAGGTCAGGGAGTTAAGATATGCCGCATTACTGCATGATTTCGGCAAGGTTGGAGTACGGGAATCGGTGCTGGTAAAAGAAAAAAAATTAACCGAAGGAAGTTTAAATAACATCCAATACAGGATCTTGCTAGCACAGGAAAGATTGAAATCTGAGGCACTAAGCAAGCAATTAACGATGTATCGAAATGGCAATGTTAATGAATCTGAAATGGAATTAATAAACGCACAGCTCGCCTTAGATAGTCAAATGCTTAATGTATTCTACGCAGACATAGTGCAGGCTAACGAGCCTAGCATTCTAAACCGAGACAATAGAGAAATGTTGAAAAAAATTAATGCCTATGGCTTCAATGGTATTGGTGGTGAACTGACAATAATAAGCGCAGAGGAATTAAACTTTCTAAGCATTAATAAAGGCAACCTGTCTGCTTCTGAGCGCAAAGAAATAGAGTCTCATGTAGTGCATACACAAAACTTTTTAAACCATATTCCCTGGACCAAGGAGTTTAAAAATATACCAACTATCGCCGGCAAGCATCATGAAAAACTTAATGGCAGCGGCTATCCCCTCGGTATAACTGCCGCGCAAATACCAACCGCCTCAAAAATAATGACCATTTGTGATATCTACGATGCGCTTACAGCATCTGATCGTCCCTATAAACCAGCAATGAACGCGGAAGCGGCGCTCGATGTACTGCAACAGGAATCCAAGCAGGGGTTTCTTGATGGGGATTTAGTTCAGGTTTTTATCGAAGCCAAGGTTTTTCGCTGCATCGACTCGAAGAAATATTCTACTGACGCTCCATCCGGCATTACCAATAACCATCCCTGCGATCCCGATCTTCACTAGAGGTGATTTAAAGCCGCTCAGGCAGCACTCGCCCATTGAGGACTAAGCACCATTCGAAGCCGACAGAATACCTCGTCCATATTTTGCAGAAAGAAGAAATGTCCGCTGTTAGGAACCCGGTAAAAATTAGCCCTTGGGAGTCTGGAAACCAGATATTCACAATCCGAGCGTTGCGAGAGTCTGTCTGCACCACCCTGCCATATCAACGCGGGCACCTCGACTTCCTGCAAGCCAAAATCTAACTTGCGAAAGCAGAGCGCGGTGTCCTGAGCAATGCCTCGGCTACCTTGTCGAACGGCCTCATTTTGATCCAGAGTCAATATTTTTATCAGACGCGGATTAGCCAGCACTTTTCGATCGGTATAGCTTAAGTATTCCCGCAAGCGTCGCAAACTTAGTTCCGCACCGACTGGGAAAAAAGTCTGTTTCAAATTAACCAGTAATTTCACCATGGCTGGTGTTGCGCTATTAATAAAATTTGTCAGATAGGAAGACTTGCTCCTTTGTTTAAACACATTGCCTGGTATCCCGCCTAGAAAAAGCTGAATCTCGACTCTCTCAGGAGCCATGTGAGCAAGGCTTAGTCCGTATACCCCACCTGCCCCCAGCGACATGACTCCGAATTGCTTGAAACCGAGCGCATTGGCCAGCAGAAGAATATCCTCACAAAACTGCGCACAAGACCGAAGCGGATAAAAAGTTGAGCCACCTATTCCAGGACGATCGACCGCGATTAGACGATATCCCTGTTGGCGCGCACTGCGATGATAGAAGGAACTCTCAAGCCGGGAACTGCCGTTATCGTGAAAATAGAATAGCGGGTATCCGGATCGACTGCCGTATTCGTCATAAGCCAGTTCATGGCCTGTTGGCAGCTTAAAAAATCTTGATGGTGTTGGGGACTGAGGTTTACTGTGTTCGCCCAGCTTGTCCGAGATCGAATCGGCTGTCTTATTCAGTGGTGCGACATGCATTTCGGCCGATCTCCAGAGTTTTGTCCCGATGGCGCAAGAGCTGTTCTTATACTAAGTGGGAAATATTCCCACGTCAATCCTTATTGGGCGCACAGGTAAACCTTGCCGATCATCAAATGTGGGATTTATTCCCACCTAATGAGTATACTGTCGGCCTATGCCTGTAAATCCTCAATCAAATACCGGTGCACCCCCCCCGCTGTTGGTCTCGGCAATAAAGAAGATATTGCGGCCTTTAGTGAAATTAATGCTGTCCTACCAGATCACCTACCCCTATTTAATCGGAATACTAAAATCCATCTATGTAGATGTCGCCGAAAACGAATTCCAGGTTGATGACAAGCGCCCCTCAGACAGTCGTATCAACTTACTCACCGGCGTTCACCGAAAAGATGTTAAAAGATTAAGAGCCGAAGGCAGTCAAAAATTCGAAATTCCAGAAAATATATCTATCGGTGCCCAGTTGGTAGGAGAATGGTTAGGGTCAAAGGAATTCATAGATTCCAAGGGCAAGCCCAAGACTCTGCCGCTGAAACCTGGCGCGGGCAAAGACATTAGCTTCGACACTCTTGTCAGGAAAGTCTGCAAACAGGATATACGTCCCAGAGTAATCCTGGATGAATGGTTACGATTAGGTATTGCCCACATTGAGAATGATGAGGTGGTATTGAATACCGGTGCATTTACCCCGGATAAAGGCTTTGATGAGAAAGCCTTCTTTTTCGGAAAAAACCTGCAAGATCATATTTCAGCAGGTAGCGAAAACTTAAGCGGAAGCCGGGCCCCCTATTTCGATAGAAGCGTCTATTATGACAATTTGTCCGAAACTTCAGTGCAAGAGCTCGAGGAATTGGCCAATTATTTGAGCATGCAGGCTCTAACTGAAATGAACAAAGAAGCACTTAGCAGGCAACGTGGGGATAAAGGCCAGTCACAATCGAAATTCAGAATCAATTTTGGGGTGTTTAATTACAGCACTGAAGCAGTGAATGAGAATCCTGAAGACGAGGGAAGCAATTGAAATTGCCACACTCGCGAAGTCATTATTGATAGTTATGACTTATACAAGTCGTTATACTTCAACGGCTAAAGTAAGCCGCCAGTCAGGTTTACCCGAAATGGCACAAGCAGAGTTACACAAATAAATATGCAGATAGCCAGCGCCAAAGCCACCTTGAACATCAGTGCGCAGAAACACACTGAAGCCCTGAGCGTTATCGCCGGCATTTTGCTGCTGGTCCTGCTGCTGGTGAACTACCCGAGCGCAGGTGTTGTTCGAGAGGGTGATGAAGGCAGCGGCATTGGCGGCACTGGACGAATGGCGGCCCCTGGAAGCGGCTTTGGGGGAACGGGTCTTAAACCATTTTTAGGCCTGAACGCGCAAAATGAAATTGAAATACTGCAATCATTAGATCGACGCGGTGCCGCCATTACCGCATCTATCGAACCTGTCTTCGAACCGGAGAACGCCGCTGAACTCGCCGTGGTAGATCCGCAATTTAAGTTGCTAGCAGAGACGGCCATTACACGCGACTCTTCTGCCATCACTATCGCCGAGTCTATGCAACTTGCCGCTAATAACAACGCACTTTACTTTCAGCAGGTTCTGCAACTACAAGTTCTGCAACTACAAGTTCTGCAACTCCAACTTCCACAACCACCCAGTGATCAGTGGGGCATTCCAGCTGTCGATTCCTCGACCCAGCGTAGCGTCGATCTGCGGCAGAGTATGTCCGAGCAGAAGCTCGAACTGGCGGGGGGTTTTTCAATAACGCCGGAGCTTGAACTCAGCCTCGACGAGGCTACACGGCCTGCCATGACTGACAGTGGCCAAGCAGACTCCGACAATAACGCTATTAGCTGGGATTCAATCGCGCGGCTTCTGACAAAAAATGCGCAGACACAGACGGCCCAAAGCAGCCCGGCTGATGCGCAGGAAATCAGCGTAACTGCCGACTACACCGGCAGCTTATCACGACCGATGAAGATTCAAAGGCCTGAGCTTCCCCCAGTACAGCGCCTCCGGCCCATCCAGAGAGCTTCCATTTTGCCCCCAAGAGTACAGCCTATGCGGCTTTAGCCTTTTTAGCCCTATTCGACTCCTCTTTATCTTGCTCTGTACTGATTGGTGCCCGTCGTCTTTTAGACGGCGCTTACCACCGATAACTGAGTTGCCCAAGTGCCGTCACATTGGCACTGGCGTCGGTAAAACCCCAGCTGGTCATCCCTGTAAATGTCCAATTGCGAGAGAACTGCCAGCTAAAATAAGGCGCCAACTCGTGGATTTCGGATGAAAATACGGAAGCCTGCGCTCTAAAATCGTAAAACACCCCGATATTCCAACGCTGGGACAGCGGCCTGGCCATTCCAAATTGAATAAACTCCGAATCCATAAGTCCCGGGTAAATATTGGATTTCCCGCGGAACGAGTAGCCAAATGTGGCGAACAGCACCGAACTACCCGCATTTTTCGACAAATCCAGCTGCACGCTATAGTCAGTTTCACCCGTTCCTAGCCCTCTGTTTTCGTCAGCCGAGGGCAGTTTTACGTCCAGCCGTAGGTCGACGAACAGCGCCGCGGCGGAAACTGGCTCCATTTGGTAGGTCATGGATAAGACAGAATCGCCTATTCCGCTCGATTTCTCTCGCTGTGTCCCTGCTACCGCGCGATGGACACCCCCCACATTGACCAGCACATTGCCGACTCCACTGACCTGCAGGTGAGGAACCGAGAGCTGAACGCCAAACTTGCCATAATTTATCGCGTAACTGAGTGGAACGTACAAAATTTCGGTGTCAGTAGACTCAGCATAATCACCCTTACTGTAGTAAGACGCCAAACTAAACGTTTGAAATAGGTCATCCGGCTCCTCAGAGAATGCCGGCATGGACTGCATCAAAAGCGGCAAACTTAATAGAGGCAGGCAGTTGAATTTTAGATTCAGCATCAAAGTCCACTCGGATCGGGTAATCGCTACGAATATTAGACTGTGCCGCGCCAAAGAGGAACCGCGCAACATCAATAGACTACCGTCATTGAGTAAACCGAGACTTCTTCATGCAATTTGATACAATCCCCATGCTTACAGATATCGTAGGCTCCGCGATTTGCGCTCCATTTGCACAACGATTGCTACAACTATTGGTACAACGGAAGAAGCAATGAACAAGCACCGCCTTCTCTTCGCACTAATAGCTGTCTTGTGTTTTCAGCAGCAGATTTTCGCGGCGGAAAACACTTCACCGATCGCCGAAATGATTGAGCTGAATGCCGCTCAGCAATACCAGCGAGCCTACGAGCTCGGCACTGCCAATCTCAATCAATGGGAGGGTGAGCCTGATTTCGATTTCTTGTATGGCATGGCGGCGCTGGAATCTGGTAATGCTAACCAATCCGTATTCGCATTTGAGCGAGTGCTTTCAAGTTCAACGAGTACAACGCTTCGAGAAAGAGCCAGACTGGAGCTCGCCCGGGCCTATTTTGTTACTAACAATCTAACGGCGTCAGAGAGTCTTTTTAACGCGGCGCTGGAGACAAACCCGCCGCAAAACGTTCAACAAAATATTCAGGCGTTTCTGCAATTAATACAGGTGCGCAAAAATTCACAAGTTCCAACTATCAGCTGGACCCTGTCGTCTATATTAGGTTCGGATGACAATATCAACAGCGCAACCAGCAATGGCTTAATCGATACTCCTTTAATAGGACAAATCGAACTCAATCAAGATGCTCAGGAAACTGATGATAATTTTTCCAATTCAACTATTACCATGGCGTACAAATATCCGTTTACCAGAGACCGCTCATTAGATTTAACCGTCAATCTTGTACACCTGGATAACTTAAGCACCAATCAATTTGATATCGACAATATTCGCGGAGAAGTGGCCTATAATTGGGGTGATCAGGTAAACCGTTTTAAACACAGCGCGTCTGTTGGCAAGGTAAATCTGGATCAGAATTCTTTTCAGAAATCTCTCGCTATTAACTCGTCCTGGCAACGAGCGGGGAACAACGGCTGGTATCAATCTCTAACAGGGTCCTACTCTCAAATTCGATATGACACCGGCAATGGCGGAGCTCTAAACGATCTTAGAGACGTGAACCAATTGCTTATCACTGGCGGGTTCAGCAAGATCTCCGGCGCTTTTACCCATTCACTGAATCTTTATCGTGCAGACGAGAGCCCGCAAGCCGCTAATGGCGGCGACCACAACGGGAGAGATTTCAGCGGCCTAGCCTATAGCCTACTGTACCGATTGAATCCGCAGCACACCCCATATTTTCGCGTATCCGCTCAGAGTGTTAATCACGACAGTGAACATCCTGTTTTTTTTAATACCGTTCGAAGTGATGACACGGAGTCAGTTTCCCTTGGCTGGTTTTGGCAAGCTGGCAGAAATTTTCTGCTCACCGGTGAAGCGGCGTATACGGACAACAACAGCAATATACCGTTGTTCAATTATTCAAGGGTTAAGTATCAAGCGGGATTTATAATTCAATTTTAAGCGTTACTTTCGTCTCAATGCTGCAAATTATCAAACCAGGGCGCTATCGGAATTTGATAGAAAAATTCTTTTCCACACTATCCCCTGAGCTTTTTTACTGAGCATGGCCAACGAAGATCTTTAGATATACTTTTCCAAGCACAAGCTATTTACACAGCCCTTTGCGTCGAGGGTCCCTATTCCTCGTCCTTTTTAAAATCAAGCGACGCCGAGTTAATGCAATAACGAAGCCCGGATTCAGGAGGACCATCCGGGAACACATGCCCTAAATGGGAATCGCATTTACTACAAACGACTTCGGTTCTTGTCATTCCGTGGGAATGATCATCGTTTTCAACAACACTCTGCGTACTGGCAGGCTGGTAAAAACTTGGCCATCCGGAGCCAGAGTCATACTTGGTCTCAGAAGAAAATAGGGGCTCTGCACATACCGCACAATTGTAGGTGCCATTATCTTTCAGGTTCCAGTATTTGCCAGAGAATGCTGCTTCAGTGCCTCCTTCTCTGGTTATATGATAGGTCTCCCTATCGAGCTCTTGCTTCCACTGCTGTTCGGTTTTATCTGACTTATTCACTATTCTCTAATCCTCTCTGTGTTTGCCCCGACTGGTAGTGCCATTGGTCTGATTGCATAGATATTGTAGAATTAACTGCTACCGAATCAGGGTAACTTGGCCGCCGTTCATTTTAGCAGCATAAACCTCAAGCCTTGGCATATAAAGTAGTTATTCTACGGCGCAAGCTGCCGATTACCTTGTAGGGTTTGCAACCACTGGCAGGCCTCGATAACAATGGATTAGGAAACATGAAGAAGATAATGCAATCAGACAAACTGCAAAATGTCTGTTATGAGATTCGCGGCCCCGTTTTAGAGGAAGCGAAGAGATTGGAAGAAGAAGGTCACCAGATATTGAAGCTCAATATCGGTAATCCGGCTCCTTTTGGGTTTAATGCGCCCGACGAGATTCTATATGATGTCATTCACAACCTCTCCGGTGCTCAGGGCTACAGTGACTCCAAGGGCCTGTTTTCTGCCCGTAAGGCTATAATGCAAGAATGCCAACGGCAAAATATCCTTAACATTGAGGTGAACGATATCTACCTCGGCAACGGTGTCAGTGAGCTGATTAGCATGTCCATGCAAGCCTTGCTGAATAACGGTGATGAAGTATTAATCCCTTCCCCTGATTACCCACTATGGACCGCCTCGGTGAGTTTAGCTGGCGGCCAGCCTGTGCATTATATCTGTGACGAAAGTTCTGACTGGTTTCCCGATATTGCCGACATCGAGTCCAAGATCAGTAAAAATACCCGCGCACTAGTGATAATCAACCCAAATAATCCGACCGGAGCGGTGTATAGCAAAGAGCTTTTGCTGCAACTGATCGAGCTCTCTCGTAAACACGGGTTTGTCCTGTTTGCCGATGAAATTTATAGCAAAATCATCTATGACGATGCCGTTCACGTGCCACTGGCGTCTTTGTGTGATGATTTATTCATGGTGACGTTCAACGGCCTGTCCAAGTCCTATCGTCTGGCAGGTTTTCGGTCGGGCTGGATGATTCTGAGCGGCCCAAAAGACAATGCCAGCAGCTATATCGAAGGCTTGGAAATACTCACCAATATGCGCCTATGCGCCAATGTGCCCGCGCAATTTGCGGTGCAAACAGCTTTGGGTGGATACCAGAGCATCAATGACCTGGTACTACCCGGAGGACGCCTTCGGCAACAGCGAGATACTACCTGGGAACTGCTTACTCAAATTCCGGGTGTGACTTGCGTGAAACCCAGGGGAGCAATCTATATGTTCCCGAGACTCGACCCATCAGTTTACAAAATAGAAGATGATGTCGCATTGGTACTTGATATTTTAGATCAGGAGAAAATATTACTGGTACAGGGCAGCGCGTTCAATATCAAAGACCAGCAGCATCTACGCCTGGTATTTTTACCTCGGGAAGATGAACTGATACCGGCTATAGGAAAAATCGGACGCGTACTGGAGCAGTATCGATAAATACTAACGAAGCCCGCTATAAGTCTGGCAGACATTGAAACGTCATTCAGCGAAATTGAATCCCAGCAAGCAAAGGAATCTGGTCTGCTCTTTACTGCAGTCCTGAGCATTGATTGTCATACTCTTGAATTCCCGCCGACCTAGAAATTGCTGGCGGATTCTTTCGAATGCCGCGCTGCCTTCGCCCTCCTTGATCGCCTGCTTAAAATTCAGACTCAACTGATCAATAGGGAACGCAGCTAGCAATATCGCCCAGTGTTGATCTTCTGACTTACCTATATCATTAACGGAGAGTTTTACCGCCCTCTCATTCATGCCATCAGGATCGATCTCGCCTAATTTGAAATGCATCTGGAATGCCTGTCTTAAAACACCCGTCGCAGCGGTTTTCGCCTCCTGGCTATAACCTGCAATATGTGGCGTAGCAATATCAACCTGATCTGCACTACGCTGATCAATTTTCGGCTCTCTATTCCATACATCAAATACACAGCTCACATCGTGGCTTTCTTGCAGGAACTGCCTAAGAGCTGCTTCATCTACTACCCCACCCCTACTGGTATTAATTAATAACGCACCATCTTGCAATAAATGTAACTTCTCAGCATCAAGCAAATTCTCTGTCGGGAACTTGCCAGATTTAGTCAATGGAACATGCAGCGAAACCACATCACATTGCAAGACTTCTTCGAGAGTGCTGTATTGAATTTGACTATCACTTTTTTTTACAGCGTTTTGCATAGCCAGAAATGGGTCGTAAACCCGGTAATTGATATGCATGGCAGCGAGCTTTGAAGCAAACAAGCCTCCTACTTTGCCCCCTCCTATGATTCCTACTTCGCAATTTTCGATTTTAAGTTTTTTGTTCAGCACGGCATAGGCAAGTGCAGCGAAACAATACTCCACAACCGCATTTGCGTTACTACCCTTGGCATCGGCGAAATGAATCTCATTTTTTTCAAGATATGCCAAATCGATATGATCGGTACCACTGGTGGCCGTTCCAACAAATTTAATATTGCTCCCTCTGAGCAAGGATTCATCTACCACGGTAACAGAACGCACCAATAACGCATCTGCATCCCGCAGGTCTTCACGTTGAATCTTTCTTCCATCAACTAAACACAACTCACCGTATTGGCCGAAACCATTTTCAACAGAAAGGATGTTTTTGTCGGCAATGATTTTCATTTATACACGTGAAAACTGATTTGCAACGGATAATAAATAGGCTCTATCGTTCTGTGAAAATCTATACTCGAACAGAAATTGCTCAAATGACTGCAAATCAATGCCCGACTGCCTGAGTGAGTCGGGAACAGCATTAGCAAAATCCTCATGCTCTTCGACAGCATCGCAAACGATAGTAGCGAGTGATTTGCTTAACTTAGCTAACTCATGGTGCTCCTCAAGCACACTCGCCAATCGTCCTGCCCCTCGTAGAGGAAGTTGAGAAATCAAGTCCAGATTCTGATAAACCCCCTCCAGGCTCTCGAAATTCTTAAGTAGCTCCCTCGCCTTCACTGGACCAACACCCGGCACCCCGGTGATGCAATCTACAGCATCCCCAACCAAACCGAGATAGTCGGGAAATTGTTCCGGCGTGACCCCATATTCCTGCTGAATATCGGTTCTGTATCTCTTTCTATTACTGCTGTAGTCCCAAAGATAGTCTTTGCTGGTTTTCAACAGTTGGGCTAGATCCTTGTCTCTGGAAACAATGCACACAGCGATCTCATCATCACTGTGCTGATACATTCGGGAGCTTAGCGTACCAATGATATCGTCCGCTTCATATTTCTTGCTGGAGTAGGCGCTCAGGCCGATTATCTGGCAAACTTCCGCGCAGGCATTAAGCTGCATCGCCAGGTTTTCATCAGGCAACTCTCTGTTTGACTTGTAGTTCGAGCACAAATCATGGCGAAAACCGCAAAACAGACTCTCGTCCATGGCGATTCCGATTCGTTCGGGCTTAATCCTGCGCAAGAATTGCAATAGAAATTGGATAAAGCCATAGACGGCACTCAGCTCATTACCCTCATCATCAACACATTCAATATTAGGCGAAAAATGCGCTTGAAAAATATAGATTGATGCATCTATAAGATAGATTATTTGATTTTGTTGAGGCTGTTCAGACAAGCTCAGCCAGCCCTATGGAAAATAACATGTATGCTCCCTTGAGCCCGCACTCAGGATTCGCACTTACGAATTAGATACTGATATTTATCTTGTTGTTCCGTGCATTCGACTAGTTCGTGCCCAAGAAAGAGGCAGAATTTCGGCACGTCGCGCGTAGTTGAGGGGTCCGTGGCCGTCAGTCGCAATAGATCTCCCGGCACCATGTCTCGGATTTTATTGTGCAATAACATAACAGGTTCAGGGCAAAACAGGCCGCTGGCATCCAACTCCAAAGGCTTGCCCTCCGTGATTTTGTCACGGCTTGTTTGATCCGATGTTTTTGACATTTCTTAAACTATTTTCCAGTGACTCTATTGACGATCGGTGTCTTAAGAAAAAATCACCGGCTGTATAAATTGATCTCTATCTTTCGGTTTAACCCATCAAGAAAGCTTCGATTGCAGATGACAACTTTGAGAATCGACATCGTAATTAATTACAATTTTACCTAGCTGTAATTGCGCCTTAATTTGCTCGATCTTTTGTTGCAGAGAATATTCATGCGCACCATACTCGGTACCTTCACGCGTTATGAACTCTTCTATGATCGCCTGCAACGCATCATCCGAGAGATCTTTATAAGGTATTTCCATACCGCCTTTTGCCTATCCGGATCTGTTAGATCAAAGCTCGAATTAAAGCGCCCAAGCCAGGGCAACTCTGCCAATTCAACTGCTTTACCAGTTCAACTACTCTACCAATTCAACTACTCTACCAATTCAACTACTCTACCAATTCAACTACTCTACCAATTCAACTACGTCCAATTTTTTCATTTGCTGTGGCATGGCTCTGAGCTCAGAAAAAGGGAAAAGTTTGGTGTCGGCAAGCTGCGATAGCGACACATTCGCAATACTCCGAAATATAGTCTCGACACGGCCGGGATGAGCTCTATCCCACCCCTGTAGCATTTCTTTAATTACCTGTCTCTGCAAGTTATCCTGAGAGCCACAAAGATTGCAGGGGATTATTGGAAAGTCGCTCAGCGCGGCATAACGGGTAATTTCTTTTTCCTTGCAATAGGCCAGAGGTCGAATAACTACATTTCGTTTGTCATCACTTAGTAGCTTGGGAGGCATAGCCTTAAGCTTGCCGCCGTAAAACATGTTTAGAAACAGGGTCTCAACAATGTCATCCCGATGATGACCAAGTGCAATCTTGGTTGCCCCAATCGAGTCGGCATAGTTATACAGAATCCCGCGCCGCATCCTTGAGCACAAGCCACAATAGGTTTTCCCCTCAGCAACCTTTTCGGTGACTATAGAATAGGTGTCCTGCTCAATAATCTTGTACTCCACACCGATACTGGAGAGATAGTCTGGCAGTACTTGCTGAGGAAATCCGGGCTGTTTCTGATCAAGATTTACTGCGTGAATCCGAAAATCAATGGGGGCGTGCCTTTGCAGTGTTAGCAATATATCCAGCAAGGTGTAGGAATCTTTGCCTCCCGAAAGACAAACCATCACTAAATCACCCTCTTCAATCATATTGTAATCGGCAATGGCACGACCAACATCCCGGCGTAAATTTTTACGGCAGCGATTCAGCTTTAACTGGGCTTGCACCTGAGCCAAGGATTCTGTTTGATCTGTAGCTTGCATATTTATAGAGTTAGCAACAAAGCGCGCTAGCCGCCGTTGGCTACACTCGCTCCAGTATCGTTGCTATTCCCTGTCCCAGGCCAATACACATGGTAGCAAGACCAAGGGTTACATCTTGCTCTTCCATATTGTTCAGTAGCGTAGTGGTGATGCGCGTACCCGAGCAACCCAGTGGATGACCTAAGGCTATCGCTCCTCCCTTGAGATTAACTTTATCCTCAAACACATCCATTAAGCCTAAATCTTTCAATACCGGTAGAGACTGGGCCGCAAACGCTTCGTTGAGCTCCACACACTCGATATCAGCAATACAGAGCCCAGC
This sequence comes from Pseudohongiella sp., assembly GCA_013204155.1. Classification (GTDB taxonomy): domain Bacteria; phylum Pseudomonadota; class Gammaproteobacteria; order Pseudomonadales; family Pseudohongiellaceae; genus UBA9145. The sequence continues at coordinate 29,110 of JABMOK010000176.1, forward strand.
TTTTTTTAAGGCTTTCAGCGTAGCCGGAACCGGGCCATACCCCATAATTGAAGGATCGACGCCTGCATAGGCCATCGACCTTACTCTCGCCCGAATTTTGAGATTCAACGATTGCGCCTTTTCTGCAGACATCATCAACATCGCCGAAGCCCCATCGGATATCTGCGATGAGGTGCCTGCTGTCACGGTCCCATTCAACGGATCGAAGATTGGGCGCAATTGAGAGAGTCCTTCAAGGCTGGTGTCGGGGCGAATTGTTTCGTCATGCTCTACCAGTACTTTTATGCCCTGGGCATCATGCCCCTCTATAGCGACGATTTCATTGGCAAATCCACCGTTGCTTCTGGCCTGCGCAGCCAAACGGTGAGAGCGCACGGCAAATTCATCTTGCTGTTGGCGCCCTATAGCGTGCATTTTTGCCAGCACTTCGGCGGTAACACCCATCATCCATGATGCCTTGGCGATATGCCTGGACGCTTTGGGATTGGGATCAATCCCATGCACCATCCCGACATGCCCCATATGCTCAACTCCACCAACAATAAACTGATCGCCGTTATTACTCTGAATAGCTGTCGCTGCCGTGTGCAATGCAGACATCGAAGAGCCGCAGAGGCGATTCACTGTTTGCGCACAAGTCGTATGCGGCAGTATAGATATTAGCGCCGCGTTGCGCGCCACATTCCAACCTTGTTCAAGTGTCTGGTTTACGCAGCCCCAGATTACATCTTCTACATCCTCCGGTTGCGCTGCCGGGTTTCTCTCGAACAAGGCGTTGATCAGAGTGGCAGAAAGTTCCTCTGCCCTCACATAGCGAAAAGCACCACCCTTGGAGCGTGCCATCGGGGTACGAATCCCATCTACTATCACGGCGTCTCTGGCATTTAAATTCATGTTTTATCCTAATAGTCTATAGAGAGTTTACGTTGAGGAGTTAAACCTACGCCGCTCACGCGTAATACTTCTCGTTACCAGTCGCCATAGATCGCATCTTGTCAGTTACCCGATAGATCGCACCCAAATCGGCATACTTGTCTGCAATATCACAAAACTGCGACAGACCAATACTGTCCATATAGCGCAGTGCACCGCCACGAAATGCCGGATACCCCAATCCTAGAACAAGCCCCATGTCCGCTTCGATAGCCGTTTCAACGATGCCGTCTTCCAGACAGCGTGCCGTCTCCAAACATAAAGCTATCATCATCCGCTCAACGATTTCCTGATCGTCAAACTCTCTCGTTTCCGATTGCACTGACAGCAACACTTTATCCATCTCTGAATTAATCAGTTTCTTCAGTTTACCGCTTTTGTCTGGCGCATACAGATAGAACCCACTGCCAGTTTTTTGACCAAAATTTTTCTGTGCATACAATTTGTCTATCGCACTGTCGAAGTCCAGCGACATCCTCTCAAATCCGGCCGCCATAACATCTTGACAATGGAAGGCTGTGTCCAGACCCACCACGTCAAGCAAATATGCCGGGCCCATCGGCCAGCCAAAACGTTCCATGGCCTTATCGATTTGCTTGAAATCGGCGCCATCGTGAATCAGGCGAGAGAATGCACCGAAGTAAGGAAATAAAATTCTGTTTACCAGAAAACCGGGGCAATTGTTAACCACAATCGGTATTTTCCCCATCTTCTTGGCGTAAGCGACAGTGGTCGCAATGGTCTCCTCGCTACTCTGCGCGCCACGAATAACCTCCACCAGGGGCATAACTGGAACCGGGTTAAAGAAATGCATGCCGCAGAAATTTTCCGGTCGCTTTAATGCCGTAGCCAAATCATCAACTGAAATTGTTGAAGTGTTAGTGGCGATGATCGTATCTTCACTTACCAGAGATTCGAGCTCACTCAATACTGATTTCTTGATGTTCAGGTTTTCAACAACCGCTTCCACGACGATATCAACTTTATCAATCCCGTCGTAACTAAGCGTGGGGCGTATGCTGGATAAAATGCTAAACATCTTATTTCCATCAATCCTTCCCCGATCCACTTGCCTGTCCAGCAATTTCTTTGCTTCCGCCATCCCCAGATCGATGCCCTCCTGGGCGATATCTTTCATCAGGATTGGCGTCCCTTTGAGCGCAGATTGGTAAGCAATTCCGCCCCCCATTATGCCCGCACCCAATACCGCCGCCGATATTATTGGCTTGGCCTTGGCAAGTTGCTGCTTGACTTTACCGGCAAGAAACTGATCGTTTAGAAACATCTGTATCAGGTTCGCTGCCGTCTCAGAGGTCGCGAGCTTTATGAAGCTCTGGTGCTCTATCCTAAGCGCGCCGGCACGATCCAGTGTTGCCGCCTCTTGCATGGCCTGTACCGCCGTTATCGGCGCCGGGTAATTGGGGCCAGCCTTGGCTGCCACCATGCCTTTGGCAGTTTCGAAGGCAACATTCAACTCGATTGGCGCTAAAGTTAACGGCGATGTCTTCCTGTTCCTGACTTCCCTATAATCCAGTTTCCCCTGTCTGCATTGATCGATAATTTTTTCTGCCGCGTCAATTAATATTTCCTGATCGACAATGCAATCCAGCGCGCCTTCGGCAAACGCCTGCGCGGCCTTAATGTGAGACCCGCTACTTATCCATTGATTGGCGTTATCGGCGCCAATTAACCGCGGCATTCTTACCGTGCCGCCGAAACCCGGCAAGATTCCCAATTTCACTTCAGGAAAGCCAAGCACAGCATTTTCGCTAGCAACACGATAATCAGTTGCAAGCGCCAATTCCATGCCACCGCCCAATGCAACACCATTGATTGCTGTGACTGAGGGTACCGGCAGATCTTCTATGTCGGAAAATATTTTGTTGGCCTCAAGCAGCCAGTCGAGGATTTGTTGTTCGCCTTTCTCAAACATTGCGCTGAACTCGGTAATATCAGCACCTACAATGAATGACGACTTGGCACTGGAAATTATCAGACCGGTAATTTCCGCTGACTGCAAGGCGACTACGGCTTCCTGCAATTCACGCAAGGTTTGTTGGTCAAATTTATTTACCGAAGAGCCCTGCAGATCGAAAATCAGATGGGCAGTGCCTGTAGGCAATAGTGCAACGCTAAGCGCCTTGCCTGTATAATTCATATCTTGCGCTCCAAACAATGATGGACCTGCTCCTGTGGTCCCGAGGCGGTTATTATAGCGTTGCCAGCACAAGATAAGAAGCCGCCCATTACACACACAGCTGTCATCGATTTTAGGTTATCATCTGAGTCTGTACAGCAATCCACCTGGTGTCAAAATGCGCTTCCGCCCGCTTGCTCGAATTTTCCCTAATTGCCTCGTTTCGGTGCTATTCCTTCTGCTTCTCGGGCAGGCGCGGGCAGATGAGCACGGGGTAATTCTGCTATACCATCATGTCGCCACCGATACTCCCGCCTCCACCTCAATTTCTCCCGCAGACTTCACCCGCCACCTGCAATACCTGAAGGATAACAACTTCAACGTGATAGCTCTGGAGCGCATGATTGAGAGTCTTAAATCGGGTCGGCAACTGCCAGAGAGAGCAGTGGCAATTACTTTTGATGACGGATACAGCTCTATCTACTCAGAGGCATTCCCCTTACTACAAGCGTTCTCTTTTCCCTTTGCACTGTTCCTCAGCACGGGGCCCATCAACCAACAACAAGCCAATTACATGAATTGGGATCAGGTAAGGGAAATGGCGGATGCCGGCGTACTGATCGGCAATCATATGATCGATCATCCCTATATGCTGACGCGCAATAGCGGAGAAGATGAATCGCAGTGGCTGCAAGGTCTGCGGCGCGAGCTACTGCAAGCCGAAGCAACAATCGCCAGGGAGACCGGGCAATCACACCGCTATCTGGCCTATCCTTATGGAGAGTATGATCCCGCAATTAAGAGCATGTTGTCTGAATTGGACTTTACGGGACTGGCGCAAAATTCAGGTGCAATCGGAAAAGACTCCGACTTTCTTGCATTGCCCCGTTTTCCCCTGGCCAGTATTTATGCCAACCTCGATACAGCCAAAACAAAATTCGCGACTCTGGCTTTCAATGTGAGCCAGTTAGAGCCGCAGTCGCCGGTAACTTCGAATCGAAGCCCCAGCGTAACTCTGCAGTTCGAACCGGGTAATTATAGTCCATCGCAGATTGCCTGTTTTGCCAATAGCCGCCCGATTCCAATGACATGGATTGATGCGGACAAGGGGATTTTACAATTGGCTCCGCAAGAAAGTTATAGCGGACGACGCTGGCGTTATATTTGTACTGCGCCAGAGAGGGATTCCGATCGTTTTTTCTGGCACTCGGTACAATGGATCAATCTGAATTAAGGCCGCTCAATAGTTAGTCCTGCTCACCCTGTCCTACTGGCCTAGCTATTATCCCGGCTCTTTAAATCGTTCTGCAATATCAGGTTTTGCACCTCATCAACGTAGTGGTCGCCGCGCTGGGAATAAGCCCCCAGACCGAAGGCCAAAACCAGCGAATCCAGATCTTGTTGCTGGTCGCGCATAAAGGCGCGCAATTCACGAAAGTAATCATAGGGCTGGTTACTATTGATATTGAGAAAATAGGCTTCTACCGCCTCCTCAATCGAGACAAAACTCTTAACTTCATGGATAGCGCCTGTCGCTCGTCGCTTTGGCACAATTCCACAACCTTCCACGAAACACCATTGACCGAAGATATTATTGCCTTCAGTGGCAAACCGGGAGGTGCCCCAGGCCGACTCATTGGCCGCCTGCGCCAGCACCAAAGAGACAGGAATTTCGTCAACTCTTAGAAGCAAGTCTTGCACTATTTCCTTATCGCTATCCAAGCCCACCTGCGGCCGATAAGTAGCTTCCAATCCAAATAGCCACTCTCGTTCATGACGACTTAAGGCCGCCCCACTGTTTACTATATCTGCATAGCTCAATAGCTGTTCGCGAACGCTGGCAATGCGAATGTTTTCGGCATTGATATAGTCTTGCAGATAATCAAAAAATTGCTGCTTCTTTGCATTCACGCTAACAATTGATGCAAAGTCCGGGAACACCACGATAGGAGTATATTCCACGATAGCAGTAGGAGTTGTGATTTTAGCTGGAGCGGTTAATTGTTGTAGCAACAAAATTAATACAATCATCGCCACAGACATTGCAGCAGCAACCAATAATTCAAGCTTGCGTTGATGATCTTGTGTAGTGCTCATAGACCTTACTTTTAACCCATTACACAGCATAGAAACCGCTGAGAATTTATCATTAATAGAAACTGCGCTAGTTTCTCTTTGATAATTAAAATTAACTAAGCAACACATCTTGTTGAATTTTAAGGAGTTCGTCTCTTAGTCTAGCTATAAATCAAGACGTTCAAAGGAAAGATGTTACTAGAAATCGAGCAAAATCTATATAGTAGATGTTGCGAAAAATCCAGCCGGACGAAACAGACAATTCGCTAACCGGCGGTGCAGCGCCCTGCCCCGACAGGAAAATTGGAAAGTATTTATCTGAACGATTGGTCTGCTATATTTTTAGGTTGTCATATTTTGCTTCCGCCCCTGCAATCCGGAGATGCTGGTGTTACTTGCTGGCGTCGGTCCCACTCAGCAGGAGTATATAGATGCAATGCCAAGGCGTGCACGCCAGCCGCCAATTCGTCCGATAATAAGCTGTACACATGCTGATGACGCTTCACCAGAGCTAGCCCATCAAACCGGGTCGATACAGCGGTTATATTGAAATGTGATTCTGTCGCTGGCCCACCGTGCCTATGGCTTTCATTTTCGATAAGCAGAGAATCCGGCTGCAAATCCTGCTGCAACTTCAGCTGTATTGTCTCTTGTAGAGTCATAGTCCAGCGCCCCCTTTTGACTTCAATTTGTAACATCCCATTATTCTATGTTTTCCTTGTACCTGACTGGAGAATCGATAAGCCGCTATGTCATGTAATCGGGTCAGGCAACGCCAACAGCGAGCACAGTATAGCGCAAAATTGTGGCTGAATTTGACAGTGGTGTTAGTCGCCAAGCCTAGTTAAACTGTCGCCCACACGGAGCCCCCCACTTAATGGCCATTTCCTGGTACCCCGGACACATGCATAAGGCCAGCAAAGAGCTGACTAAAATTATGCGCGAAACTCAAGCTGTTATCGAGGTTTTGGATGCGCGCATCCCGCAATCGAGTTGCAATCCCCTGCTCGCTTCAATTCGGCAAGAACTGCCATGCATTCGAATACTGAACAAGGCAGACCTTGCAGATAATGAAGTTACAGAAGCTTGGCGCGTCCACTTCGCGCAACAAAAAGACTCCGCCTGCCTAATCAATGGTCGCGACAGTCAGTTGAGCAAAGCGGATCTGGTAAACGCCGCCAAACGCCTGGTTAAAGCCGGCAGTAAATCCGGGCTTGCACGGGGACAGCTGGTTATTGAAGGCATTCCCAATGTCGGTAAATCGAGCTTGCTCAATCAGCTCATGGATCGAAAAGTCGCCAAAACCGGAAATGAGCCGGCGGTTACCCGAGGACAACAACGGGTTAAGCTGGATGACGATTGGTACCTGATCGACACTCCCGGAATGCTTTGGCCGAAACTGGCCGACCAAGCCAGCGCCTATCGATTGGCCGCTACGGGTACGATACGTAATACCGCGGTGCAAGCGGACGACATTGCCTGGTTCCTCGCTGAGCTGTTACTCGCCAATTATGCTGAAAGACTAGTCCAGCGCTATGAATTGAATGATAGCAATATCAAACCAGAGCAATTATTTACCCATATCGCAACCTTGAGAGGATCTCTCGGCAGAGGTGGCAAGCCCGACTTCAACAAAACGGCTGAAATATTACTAAACGACTTCCGCTCAGGTAAACTAGGCAGGTTCAGCCTGGAATCTCCCCCCCCATGATGCAATAGTTCAACGATTATAGCCTCTGAGAGGCAACCCACAGCTCACAGTAAAATAAGGCGCCATACAGAATGACAGAAGTCAGTATTCAGGAAACCGACAAGCAAGGTAGCTCTCATCAGCCCCGGGATTTACATCCAGCCTTCGAATGGCGGCGTAGCGAAGTAATATCCTCACTAAATATTGTGATGGAAGAATATGATCACCGCAAAACCGGTGCCAAGCACTTTCACCTGAGCAGCGACAATCCTGAGAATGTATTCCTGGTCGCGTTTCGCACCGTCCCGATGGACTCGACGGGCGTAGCGCATATCCTCGAACATACGGCCTTATGTGGCAGCAAAAAATTTCCAGTGAGGGACCCTTTCTTCATGATGATACGGCGCTCACTAAATACCTTTATGAATGCGTTTACCAGCAGCGATTGGACCGCCTACCCCTTTGCCAGTAAGAACAGAAAAGATTTTAACAATTTGCTAAGCGTGTATCTGGACGCTGCATTTTTTTCCAGACTGCATCGGCTCGATTTCGCGCAGGAAGGCCATCGGCTTGAGTTTTCTGATACAGATAATAGTGACAGTGAATTGCAATACAAAGGCGTTGTCTTCAATGAAATGAAAGGCGCCATGAGTTCCACAAATAGCGTGCTCTGGCAAACCATAAGCAAATACCTTTTTCCAACCACTACCTACCATTTTAATAGCGGCGGAGAACCCGAGCATATTCCCGATCTGAGCTACGAAGAATTAGTAAGTTTCTACAAGAGTCACTACCATCCAAGCAACTCTGTGTTTATGACTTATGGAGATATACCTGCTAGAGAACATCATCAAAAATTCGAAGAGATGGCTCTTTCTCAATTTGAAAAACTGGATATTGAAATCAGCGTCGGCAATGAAAAAAGATATTTGTCTCCAATCAACATTGAAGAGTCCTATGCTGCCGATGCCGCAGACAAGCCGCAAAGCCATGTCGTGCTTGGCTGGCTGCTTGGACCAAGCACGCAGCTGGATGAGCTGTTCAAGGCCGAGTTACTCTCTAGCGTGTTATTGGATAATAGCGCCAATCCGCTGCTCAAAGCACTGGAAACTACCGAGCTAGGTAGTTCTCCCTCGCCAATGTGCGGGCTGGAAGACTCCAATCGAGAAATGAGCTTCATGGCCGGCCTCGAAGGTTGTGATGGCGAGTCAAGCCTCGCCATAGAAAAGTTAGTTATCGACACACTTGAAGATATTGTAAAAACAGGCATCCCCTTCAAACAGGTTGAGGCGGCCTTGCATCAGCTGGAATTGAGTCAAAGAGAGATTTCGGGCGATAACTATCCTTATGGTCTGCAACTTATCCTCGCCGGCCTGTCCACGGCCATGCATAGAGGCGATCCGATAAATCTTCTCAATATCGATCCGGTATTAGCGCAATTACGCGAGCAAATCAAAGACGATCGCTTTATCCCAAATTTAATCCAGAAATTATTACTCGACAACCCCCATCGGATAACCCTCACCTTAAACCCGGACCCGGAGCTGGCCAATCGAAAAATTAGCAACGAAATGCAGCGACTGGCGGCTATCAAAGATTCGCTAAGCGAAGAAGAGAAACATCAAATCATCGATCAATCCAGGCAACTCGCGCAACGGCAACAGGATGAAGACGATCCTGGTTTACTGCCGAAAGTAGATTTAAGCGATGTTCCGGAAACCCTAAGTGAACCCGAGCGGCTGAATGCCAAATTAGCCAATAGTGGCTTCGCCGTGAATTTTTACGGACAGGGAACCAACGGCCTCTGTTATCAACAGGTAATAATGGATCTACCGGCGCTTGATTCAGAATTACTCGATATCCTGCCGCTGTATACAAGTTGTCTCACAGAATTCGGTATCGCAGAGAAGGATTACTCCGAGGTGCAAGCATGGCAGGCGCAGGTAAGCGGTGGCATTAATTGTTTCAGCAGTATCCGCAGCAATTTAGATGACGTACAGCGTACCAAGGCGGTAATTGTTTTCTCATCTAAGTGTCTACTGGATAATCACGCCGCCCTTAGCGAGCTAATACACGAGACTATTCATAATGTCAGATTCGATGAGGGCCAGCGACTGCAAGATCTGATCGAGCAAATTTGTGCGCGTAAGGAGAACAGCATTACTGGTCAGGGCCACAGCCTGGCTATGAGCCTTGCCTCCAGCAAGATGAGTCCGACCGCACAATTAGCGCATAACTTTGGTGGTCTTGAGGGTATTCAACGTCTAAAAATGATTAGACCACAGCTGCAATCCGAGCAAGCGCGACAGGCAATGCTTAACAAATTTCAGCAATTGCACAGGCTGGTGTTAGCGACCAATAAGGAATTTCTGTTAGTAGCTGAACCCGAAAAGCGCGCGTACGTAAGCCAGGATATCGACAAAATATGGCAGGCGGACAGCCGTATTCATCACAACTCCAAGCTCAGCCTGCCGCCGATCAGGGAACGCCTGTGTCAGGCGTGGACCACGTCTACTCAGGTGAATTTCTGCGCCAAGGCCTATCCTACCGTCCCCTCGGCCCATGAAGATAATGCGACGCTTCAGGTTTTGGCCGGCTTTATGCGCAATGGCTTTTTGCACCGTGCTATTCGTGAGCAAGGCGGTGCTTACGGTGGCGGCGCTAGTCAGGACTCGAATTCTGCCTCGTTCAGGTTCTATTCCTATCGAGACCCCAGGTTACAAGAGACATTGGATGATTTTGATCGCGTCGCGGACTGGGTAATTTCCAATAATCATCAGCCCCATCAGCTTGAAGAAGCGATTCTCGGCGTCATTGCCGGTATGGATAAACCGGCCTCTCCCGCTGGCGAAGCGAAACAAGCCTATTACAACCACCTGTTCGGTAGATCATTAGCTCATAGAATGGCCTTCAGGAAGCGGGTTTTGAACACCTCGCTGGCGGACCTGAGAGCGGTTACCGAGCGTTACTTCAAGCCCGAACAGGCCAGTATCGGCATAATCAGCAGCCGAGAGTCGGCTGAGGCTCTCGATATTGGGAATTTGGAACTAATAAATCTGTAATAAATACAATCAGTTAACTGCTTCCTGTCGAGAAAATGCAAGAAATAGAAATAATTTGCACATTTTTTTGAAAACAAAGGAACTTAGTAACTTACGGGCAGTCTTATTAAATGTAGGTAGATGTAATACAAAATTGTGGGTTTTGTTTCATTTATCTCTCCCTTGATAGTATATTAAGCCCAACACCGATGGTCGTTGGGCTTTCTTTTTTGTTATTTCCCTACATGCTCATTCTCTGCTGGCTTAATCCCCTACACGGCAACCTTTGCTGCCACAGCCCATCACGCTATGAATAAACCAAGTCCCGCATTTGAAGCCACGCGTGTCACTCTGATAGGCATGTGCCTGGATTTGATTCTGGGCTTTGGCAAGATAGCGGGCGGCATGTATACCCAGTCTTTTGCTCTCATCACAGATGGCATACATTCACTGACTGATGCATTTACCGATGTCTTCGTCGTGATTGTTACCCGCACAGCCTATTCAGACCCGGATAGAGAACATCAGTATGGTCACGGCAGATTTGAAACTATCGGCACCATCGCCATGGGAATCCTGTTTTTCATTATCGCGGGCATCTTGTTATACGACAGCATTAATCGCCTGAGAGCAAGCGAATCAATACCTGTTCCAGCGCTGGCAGGGGTCGTTATCGCCGCCATTTCCATCGCCAGCAAGGAATGGATTTACCAATACACGATGCGTGTCGCCAGGCGCTTAAATTCCAACCTTCTCAAGGCGAATGCCTGGCATAGCCGCTCCGATGCGTTTTCCTCCATTGCCGTTTTAATTGGCATAGTCGCCGCCCAACTAGGTTACGTGTGGATGGACATAGTCGCGGCCATGTTTGTAGCCTTGATTATCGCCAAAATAGGTTGGGAGCTCTGCGCTGACAGTCTCAAAGAACTGGTCGATACCGCCGTGCCGGATCACCGGCGCGCCCAATTCGAAGCCTGTATTTTAGCCGTCGAGGGAATACAGGGAATTACCAATCTGAGAAGCCGGTTATCCGGGGGAAGAATTATCCTGGAAATCAGATTGCTGGTTAATCCGCGAATATCCGTCTCCGAGGGTCACCAACTGGGCGAAATCGTCAGCCGGTCTCTGATCAGTCAATTTAGTGATATTTCAGAAGTCCTCGCACATATAGATCCAGTGACCCACGGCGAAGAACGCAGTATTCCCGCATCCCTGGTGGATCTGCCCGCTCGGGCAGAAATAATCGATAACATCAAACACAATTGGAAGGGCTTACTGACTGAGGCAGATATTGGATCCATCTATCTCCACTTTCTCGGCGCGGGGATTGAAGTAGACCTGATACTCAATCAGGACGAGATCCCCCCAGGGTTGGCGCGCGATCTAGAAACTGCTATTCAAACTACCGACTATATAGTCTGCCTGCGTATATTCCACAAACTGTATGAATCGAAAATCGACTGCCAAGACGCATAATAAGAAGCCCAGAAAGTGCTTACAAATGCCATGCATTTCCCTATACTAAGCACGCTCTTGATTCAGCGACCCTGGGGCGTTGAACTCAGTATTAACATGCTAAACCGGTAGTTGCGACTTACAGATGAAACCGACCAATATCGCCGACCCCAATTACTTCCACAAAGTAGTTGATTGTCAGTGGGCCTGCCCCGCTCATACTCC
>JABMOK010000177.1 GCA_013204155.1 Pseudohongiella sp.
CACCCGCGCCGACGATGCCCTGTACCCCACCCGTGGCTGGCGCCTGTTCGGGCAGATAAGCGGTGCTTCCAGCGATGTGCTCTCTACCACCAGTTTCCTGCAATTAAACCTGACAGGAAAAATAATCCAGAGTGTTGGCGTCGGCCGCTTGCTGATGAAGTTTGATGTCGGCACCTCCCTCGTCGATGATTTGACCGAACTCCCCGTGTCGTTAAAATACTTCAGCGGTGGTGACCAGAGTGTCCGAGGTTATCGTTACCAGTCACTGGGGCCGCTAAATGAGAACGGCGATCTCGAAGGGGGCAAGCATGTGTTCTCTGTTGGCGCCGAATTCGATTTTCCCTTTGCAAATAACTGGAAACTGGCTGTATTCACAGATGCCGGCAACTCCTTTAATGACTGGAAGGACTACAAACTCAGCAAGAGCATCGGCTTAGGGATACGCTGGCTATCACCCATTGGCCCCATCCGTTTTGATCTGGCGTCGGCACTGGACAATGACAACAAACTACGCCTGCACATCACCATGGGTCCCGACTTATGAGCGACACCGGCACACGTATCCGGCGCTATAGCCTGATCACTGCAATTGGATTGTTTGTCCTGGTTGTATTGCTGCTGACCACGATAAGTCTGGCCATCTATACAGAAGCTGGCAGTCGCCGCGTGACCATGGCACTAATCCAGCGCGGTAATTCCCTGGCGGGTTTCGAGCTGCAAAGCACAGGCATCAGCGGCAATCTGTTAAGTGGATTAACCCTGACAAACGTGTCCATGGCAATTCCGGGGGTCAGCATCAAGGCCGCATCGGTTCGTGCCCTTTGGAATCCCTGGTCAATTCTTTCCGGTAGTTTCTATCTCTCCGCATTCAACATAGAGGCATTGCATGTTGCCATTGACTCAGCACCGAGCACAGTCGATCCCATCAGTTTGCTGCAACTACCGCCTCTGCCGGTCGATGTGGCCGTCGGCAGGTTAACAATTTCGGACTTCACCCTCAGCGGAATCGGGCCGGCGCAACAATTCCAGCAGTTATCCCTGTCGGCTCAACTGCAAGGTTCCGAACTCCACATTACCGACCTGCATCTGCAAGCCACACCATTCGTAATTGACCTGAACTTGCAGGCAGATCTACGCAATGACATTCCGCTGCTGGCATCACTGAACTGGGAATACCAGGGCGCCCTTTTCGCCGACTACACACTCGCGACCGGATCGGCCGCACTGACTGGCGACCTCAGAAACCTGAGCATACAACATGAACTGCTGGCACCGGAGGCAATTCACAGCAGTGGTGAAATCCATGCCCCCTTGTCCGGTAGCGAACGCCAGCTTCAATTTACCCATACCACCGAGCGCCTGGTTTTGCCCTACACTGCAGTCGCCGACTATATTTTTGACAATGTCTCCCTCTCCAGCCAATGGAACGGATCTGAACTGGCGCTCGAACTGCGCACCGGCATCAGCGGAGCACAAATACCCGCCACACAGTTGGCCGCGCGTGGAATCCTGCTCAATTCCCGGCTGCAAATGACAGATGCACAGCTCACAACCGCAACCGGCGCGCTCTCTGCTGATGGACAACTGAATTGGTCCGGCCCCTTCACAAGCGCATTCAAATTCAATGTAACCGAGCAGGCACCGCTGCAATACCTGGCAGCGGCTATACCCATTGATCTGGCCAATGTAAGCGCCAATGGCAATGTGGATTTCAGGCTCGCCGATGGGCAACCCCATCTCACGCTTGTTCTGGATGATTTTCGGGGCACCACCGGCGAGTACGAAGTTACCGGTCAGGCGGCGCTCAGTGTGGTTGATAACGCTCTGCAGATAGAGAACCTGCGTTTGAAAACCGCCGCCAACGAAATCATAGTGTCCGGGCAGTATCAGCAGCAAATTCAGCTCGACTGGCAACTCAATGCCCCGGTTTTGGAGCAGGTTCTGGCAGGAATTTCAGCTTCTGTCAGCGGCAGTGGCCGAATTGAAGGGGCTCTCGATAATCCTTCGATTAGCGCCGCGTTACAGATACATAATCTGAGCAACGGCACGCTATCTGCCGCCGCGATTGATGTGTCAGTGGCGGGAACCCGCGATCAACTACGCAGCGAATTTCGTTTCGACGATATCGTGCTTGGAACAGACACGGCAAACCCGCCTATTAGTCAGTTGCGCCTGGCAATAGCAGGCAATCTAGATTCACATTCGATCGAAGCCTCACTGAACTCTGACTATGGCGATCTGAATGTGGCGCTTGAGGGCGGCATTCACGACCTCAGCGCGCTGGAATGGGAAGGATCTCTGAACGCGGCAAGCTTGCGTAGCGAATTTGGAAATTGGTTGAAGCAAGGCGAATCGACTCCGCTGCTGCTGTCCCGCGACACAATCAATATTGGGGAAATGTGCTGGCAACTCGATGCCGCCGGGCTATGTGTGAAAATCACCCAGCCAGGCGCAAATCAGCTAAACCTTGCGGCCGTGCTGAACAACTTTCCTCTGCAGGAATTCAACAGCGCGGTTTTTAACGGCTCGCCACTCATCAGTTATCCCGCCTTTCCGCGCCTGCCTGAAGGCATCGATCTGGAAGGCACGGTGACAGCAAATCTCAATGCGGCTATGGCGGCTGGCGCTAACTCCCCGCAGCTGGATTTTTCCCTTATCGCCAATCAGGCGGTGCTGCGGATTAGCAGTGTCGAAAGTGTCGATGAAGCTATTGATGATGATCAACTGGCCATTGCTGATCAGCGTTACCAATGGGATGTCTTCTCTATCAATGGCGCATTAACAGACGGTATGTGGAATCTATCCGGCAACGCAGAACTGTCGCAACAAAACATCGAGGGCACGAGCCTCGGTTTGAATGGAGTGCTCGACAGCGACCTGAGCATTGATACCAGTGGTAATCTTGCTGGCACCGCCTCTGCCCGCTTCGCCGAACTTGGCTGGATACAGGCTTTCCTGCCCGAGTTATCCGCTATAAGTGGCAGTCTTAGCAGTGATATCGTAATTGGCGGATCACTCAATGCACCCTTGTTCAGCGGCAAAATGGATCTGCTCAACGGCAGCGCAAACCTGGCGCCACTCGGCATTACACTAACCGACGTTCACAGCGCCGTGACGGCGCAAAGTTCCGGTAACGTGCAAATCACCGGCGCGCTAAACTCTGGAACTGGCAGTATCTCCTTCGCTGGTGATATCAGCGATGTGTATAAGGAATCGCGCAGCGCGCGAGCAACCTTAAGCGGCAACGCCTTCCGGCTCGCGAATATACCGGATTTGTTGTTAGACGTGTCGCCCGAATTGCAGTTGAGCGCGAATCGCGAACTTATCAACCTGAACGGCAGTCTCGACATTCCAACACTCAACTTGATACTGCATGAATTGCCAGAAACCGCAGTCGATATTTCGAGAGATGCCGTCATCGTTAATTACCCGGCAGATCATCCGGAACTTGCCCGCTCTATTGCCGCCAGTCAGAGCACATTGTTTGATATCCCGGTTTCTGCGGAGATCAATCTCACGCTGGGCGATAGCGTAACAGTATCCGGCTTTGGCATGGAGGCGACGCTCGACGGCAACCTCGCCATTCAGCAACGGGCAGATGGGCGCAATGTAACTTACGGTGAGTTAGGCATTGTGCAGGGGAACTACCGTCTCTATGGCCAGACGCTGACATTGCGTCAGGGCAAACTATTATTTTTTGGCGCGTTGGACAACCCGGCTCTGGATATCCGCGCGGTACGGGAAGTAGAGGGAATGACCGCCGGGGTGTTGATGAATGGCACGCTGAAAAATATTCGCTCGCAATTATTTTCCACCCCGGTTCTGCCAGATAACGACATCATTGCGGTGCTCATCACCGGCCGCCCTGCATCAGAGATGGGGTCACAGGATAGCACAGCGGTACTCGGCGCCATTGCCAGCCTTGGTCTTGAGCGCGGCCAGGGCCTTACTAATCAGATTCGCGGCACATTGGGGCTCGATACTCTTGCTATCAACAACACCGGCAATATCAACAGCAGTATATTAACCGTTGGTAAATATCTGACGC
This sequence comes from Pseudohongiella sp., assembly GCA_013204155.1. GTDB lineage: Bacteria > Pseudomonadota > Gammaproteobacteria > Pseudomonadales > Pseudohongiellaceae > UBA9145. Next base: position 4,049 of record JABMOK010000177.1, read on the forward strand.
CAGACATCTTCGTGCGCTATGGTGTCGGTTTATTTGATCGGCAATCGAAGGTTGCCATCGACTACAGCCTTAGCGAACGTATCATGTTGCAGGCTGAATCCGGTGAATACCAGAGTATCGATCTAACTTACACAGTAGAGCGATAACCGGACTACGCTGACCTCACCGCACCGGCGAGCCTGCCGGCGTTGTAATCACGAATTGCCTGCTCGATTTGTGCGTTGCTGCTCATAACAAATGGTCCGTATTGCATGAGGCTTGCACCCGAAAAACCAGCTTGGCAGGTCATAATAACAAGCCGCTTTCTGGTGTCTGCGCTAGCGATAACAGAGTATAAGAACGGTTACTTTTAAAATCAATTTCCATCCCAGAGAGAATTTTTAAATGCCCATCGCCCGCCTTCTTCTGACGTTGTCAGCAATCATTTATCTGAGCCAGTCCTTCGCGGCAAGCAGTGATAGCTGCCTGCTTGAACAACTGCGCCTGCCGGCTAACGACACGCTTACGGTCATTGAAGTGAAAAATTACTGCCTCGAGCAAGAGGAAGAAGCTATCGAAAGCCCCCTTTTGCGTAAAGCCGCCGAAATAATAGATCGGGGACAGACAGTTCCCCAGGCCAGATTTAACAATTTTTTTGAGCCCTATAAACAAAGTCTGTTCATGGTTGGAAACATGAAAAACAGGGATTCCAGCGACCCATTCAGTGGCAAGACTCTGGATATCAAGTTTGAACTGGGACTAAAATTCCAGCTATTCCCCCAGCGCGAAGGCTTCGAAAGGCTGGCTCCCCTCTACTTTGGTTACTCTCAAAAATCCTGGTGGGATATCGCCGAAGCCTCGGCCCCCTTTAAGGAACACAATTTTAATCCAGAGATCTTCTGGGATTATCTACAAGCCAAAAACAGAAACGGGATCAATTTCCCCGGGCGTTTTATTGACCAATTTGGTTATGAGCATCAGTCAAATGGCCGCAGCGGAATTTACTCACGCAGCTGGGATAGGCTCTATGTGAAACGCGAATTCAAGCTGTCCGACAAATTCAGTCTGGACGTCAAAGCGTGGAGAATAGTCGGTCTGGGCCAAGACAATAGCGACATTGACAATTATCTGGGTAATGCCCAATTAAAGGCAAAGTTCAAACCCAATGACAGGCTCAGTGTCAACCTGAGCACTATCAAGGGTCTCGATACCAGCAAATACAGTTATCAATTGGACCTGATCTACAGCATGCCCAACTGGGTGAATAGCGACTTTATCATTAGCTATTACGATGGCTATGGGGAATCATTAATCAGCTATAAGCAGAAAAGTCGCAGTATACGAGCAGGATTCTACTTTCCTGTTAGCTTCAATAATCAATAGAATGCCTAATAGGACACTAATAAGTTAATAACATAACCTTGAATCTCTCAACTTGGAATGCGGCATGATCCTGCACCAAGGCTCTTAAGTTATTAAGCCATTAGTTAGTCCCCCCTATAGTCCTTTCCGCCACCGGGCTGAGCTGGACTATGTCAGCTACTCACCACCACGGATGCCCATCACACGAATCGCGGCGGCACAGGCGACGCGGCGGAATAAGCAGAGATTGCCCCTGCTTTTGCTATACCCCTACAGAACAAAGGTTATTCGGTATTACAGAGCAGGAAGGCGACTCCTGTCATGAGATCTTCTCCGGAGAATATCTAGAACTATCAGTCTAGACAAGTGGGTAAGGGCAAGGGCAAGGGAAAGGGAAAGGCATAGACATTGATGCAAACCCGTTTATAATCGATTCTTTTTTCCTACCCAAGCAAGCGAAAGGATGCGGGTTTATCAATTTTCATGAGGTAATGCCTGTGGGTTGTCCACATTCTGCTTAACTCTACCGCTTAAGCCGAGATGGAATTCCTTTTAATGCTTCCTTTACTAAACTAATTACGAAAACCAGAGAGACACCTGCCTTGCAGAATCAAAAAATAGAAGAACCCGGGCCGACAGAAAAAGTGATCTTACTCGTGGACGATGAACCTTCAATTACCGGGTTTCTCAGTGTATTGCTGAAGATGAATGGCTATAAGGTCGTAAGCTTTAACGACAGCATAGAAGCATTGAATGCCTTTCGGCAATCACCAAAGACAATAGACCTGGTGATAACGGACCAAACGATGCCAGGCCTCACAGGTCTAGAGCTGACGCTGGAAATCCTGTTGCTGCGTCCTGCTATGCCGATCATTCTGGTTACCGGCTTTAGTGAAAAACTGCTGCACCTGGATATTATACAACTTGGTATCAGCGCCTTTATGAAGAAACCTTTTAATAATGACTTACTGATAGAGACAGTCAGTGAACTACTGGCCGCATAAAATATTTCGGCACCTCTCTTTAGGAATAAGAGGGGACACTAATAACTTAATAACATAACGTTGAATCTCCCAACTTGGAATGCGGCACGACCCTGGATCTTGGCTCTTAAGTTATTAACTTATTAGTGTCCCCTTTAACTTTAAGTGTCCCCTTTAACTTTAACTCGCTTTTTACCTCCCCCTTTTGTTTGGAGCAGGCCGCAAGGTATTGCTTGGCAAAGCAGACTTGGACTTTAGTAGAGATAGCCTTTATTCTTCCTACAACTCCTCAACCATCATCTAACTACAGTGGAATACACAGGTCGAATTATGACATTTAACAAAATGAGAAATTCAATCACTATTAGCTTCTCGCTGCTTCTCATCGCGGGAGTAAGCTATGCCGCCAATGAGAGTAAAAAGGTCGATGCCGATGCAGAAGACTTCAACTGTCTCGCGGAAATGACTGCAACGGGCAATTTTTTTGTTGATAACCTGCTGGGGAATCTGCCGGCTACTGTTGCTGCCGCAAGCTCTGATGACGGAGGTCGCTATCCTGCGGGATCCGTTGTCTCTTTAATTCCTACAGAAGTCATGTTGAAACACAATGCCGGTTGGAATGCCGACACCAATGATTGGGAATTTATCGAACTGACCGTTTCCGCTGCGGGCTCAGTTATCAAGAGTCGAGGCACCACGGAGGTGATTAATCAATTCGGTGGAAATTGCTTCGATTGTCATAGCCTTGCCCGACCTGAATGGGATTTTGTTTGCGGTACAGGCCACGGCTGCGCCCCGCTACCCATCACCAGAGAGACAATTATTGGAATTCAAAAAGGCGATCCACGCTGTTCCAGGAAAGAGTAAGGGATTGTTATGAATTGGGACGCAATCAGTGCCTTGGCCGAAATAATTGGCACGGTCGCAATCATCGTGTCACTGGTGTATGTGTCAGTTCAGCTGCAGCAAAACACGCGGCAAATCACTATCAGCATTGAGGCCACTCGCCTCGCCGCATTTGAGCGAAACATTGAGTCAGGGAACCGCATTCGTGAGTTGATGCTGGTTCACCCTGATCTTGCGGATTTGTATGGGAAAGGCCGAAAAAGCTACACCGAACTGAATTCGGCCGAGAAGACCCGATTCGGAATGCTGGTGCGAAACATTTTTTCTGAAACGCAGGGAGCCTTCATTCGACAACTCTCCATAGACCATGATCCAAGCGGCACAACCGGATTGAGCCTCGTCGCGGATGGACTTCTAAAAAGCCCTGGCATACGGGAATTCCTGCGAGGCCGTGAACTGGATTGGCGCCCCGAATTCAAATTGTTCGTTGATTCGCGACTCGCGATACTTGATCAGGCCGAACAGCCCGCTGAAAAATAAAGAATTAAAGGGGGACACTAATAACTTAATAAGAGTAGAACTTCTATATAGCCTTTGCCCTATTAAACTATTCGTTAGTGTCCCCTATAGCTCTCTCGCCTATCAGCCAGGAATAAACATCAAGTCAACACCGAGATCCAGGAAGATAACGTAACCGTGCTGGCTCATGTAGTCGCGTAATATTGCGGTGCCCGCGTTGTTCTCGATCGTTATCAGAGCAAACCGGTATCGCGCAAAGTCGATAGTGTCCAGTACATCCAGCTCACCCCCTTCGACATCAATCGAAAGGAAGTCGACGTGGTCAACATCAGGATGATTCTTCATCACATCGGCGAAGGTCATGCTGTTAACAATAATCTTTTCGACCTCGTGTCCCTGCTGCTCTAATCCTTTCTTTATCCGCTCTGGCATCTGCTGCTCTAGTCCGCTCAGTCCAAGCAGTTTAGAAACTTTCACGAAACTAGCATCGCTTTTAGTCACACTGGATACGGCCACATTGTACTTGTGGCAGTTTCTATTTTTTTGCAATAAGGAAAATATCTCGGGTATCGGCTCGATGCAGATGCCTTCCCAGCCAAGCCGCTCAAGCGCGTATGTGTTGCTGATCTCTACTCCGTCGAAGGCACCGATATCGATAAAAAACCCGGAGCTCTTACCGTTAAAGTAGAGGTAGGCGATGAGATCCTGGCTGGAGTATCCTTTGAAGTCGAGGTTCAACTCGTTGTTGATTAGCCCATAGACTGGCTGGTAGCTATTCTCCTGCAGAATCGTGATCAACCGCTGCACGTCTATCGGCTGCTCACGCCCGCTGCTTCTTGCATACGCCACAATCGCCTTGATCGACGCCCGGTCAAAGTAGCGTCTTACAAAAAGATCCCATACCCTACGCCGTAGCCAGACTGGGGTTGTTCGCCGCACGATATTTTTAACAACACCCAGTATCCTGGACTTCAAGGCAACGCTCCTTTATTCAGCGGGCAAGGCTAGCATTCCATCAATCCCGTGTATAGGAAACGTAGTGGCTGTCCCCTTATGCTCCCTCCTCTTATGCTCCCTCCTCTTATGCTCCCTCCTCTTATGCTCCCTCCGGCGCGGCGGCGGGAGCGTCTTATTTACTATACGACTTATTTACTATATGACTTATTTACTATACGACTTGCATCAGTATATATCCGGTCATAGCAATGACGGAGAGTGAACTGAAGGTCCAGAAAGTGGCGCGCACATCGTGCAGTTGCGCGGTAATATAGGCGACAAAATGTGCCGCTCTAGCCAGCACAAAGGTCCAAATCAGAATTTGAGCCAGCTGCAAGGGTGGATCGACGAGCACAAACAGAAACCCGGCGATAAGAAAGCCGGGAATAGTCTCCAGGTCGTTCAAATTAAGCCGACGTGAGCGGTCGACATAGTCAATGACATCCAGTTGTGTCGCATTCGGCTTTGGATTCAGCGGGCTCTTCTTCAGGTCTTCCGGACTACGAAAACCGGCGCCTATTTTCATCATCCGCACCACGGTCATCCACGGCTGAAACATCAGCTTTAGTAGCATGATGCTCGCGGCCAGCATATAGGTTTGAAATACGGGGTTGTCGAGACTGGTTAATGTCATTTCAATTGGCATGGCATAGTGCTCCTTTATTGTTATATCCCTGATTCAGGATTGCAATAAATTCTAACACTGTTAAAATAATTTAACAAAGTTAATTTTATGGGAAAACCAATGAAGAAAGCAACGCCACGCCGGCCCTCCCCCCGGGTAGCACAGAAGCGCGCAGACACCCGGCTGGAGATTCTGCGAGCCGCCGAGGAAATTATGACCGACGGCGGGATTGATGCGGTTACGCTGGCCTCGGTGGCAGGCCAACTACAGCTGACCAAACAGGCCCTGTATCACTATTTCCCCTCCAAGGAAGCCTTGATCAAGAGCCTTACTACCACGCTTTTGCATGACGAAATTGAATCGATTATTGCGACGATCGAAGCCGCTGACAGCCGCGCTGGAGTGCTGGGCACCATGATTCGGGCTTTCTACGCCCATTACATTGGCCGGCTCGACGCGTTTAAAGCGATTTACTGCCAGTCACAGCTGCACTCCCCCTCCGGACCACCCATCGACAAGCTCACCATTCTCGAAGAGATCAATCCGCGGACACGGCACCTGTTTAATATACTGGAAAATCGGCTTTCCGGGCCCTCGAAGAGCAAGGCAAAACGTGCGCGCATGCGCCGCCTGGCCTTTTCTGCCTGGCTATCGGCATTGGGCTTATTGACCATGCTCAGTCTCGCCGATGCCAACCAGGACCCCCTCGTTCACTCGGACAAGGATCTGCTTGATACCCTGGCGCGGGTGTTTGATGAGGCGGCATTAAAATAACGGTTTCAATACGGCGGCAAGATCGTCCACCGATTTCTGACTGCGCAAGCGGTTCAGCGCCTTGTGCAATTGCGCCTGTTGGGGAGCCGTTAATAGCGCGATCCGGTCAGTCAGATCACCCTCTTTAATCTGCAGCGTATCCCGTTGCGCGTGGGTTCGATTTCTCAAGGCATTTTCCAGATAAAGAAATCGCCCCAATACCACATAGGGGAAGTTTCTATTTTTAACCGGGCCCTGCCGCGCCTCGAAGCCTCCAATCGGCAGCCCCTGCACCTTGAATTCAGCGATATGATCGGCGCCGAACCAGGCGCTCGCCCCCGCGATCAGACCACCGCCGGCGGCACCTAACATCAGACTGGTTCCGGCGCTGGCGAGATCGATCGCCGCTCCGGTTGCGGCCCCTGCCATGCTGGCAGCCACTGTCAGTCGCTTGCGATTCAGTCCCCAAACAATCCACTTCTCGGTGTCGAACAGATTGCCTTCTAATGGTAGTTCATAAATCTCGCTTTGCAGATGATGGTAGCGATAGAGGTTCTTCAGTGAGTCATGTATCTGGCTCTCGATGTTTCTCATGTCAGCAAAGAATCGAAGCTGCAGCACGCCCTCTAATGCCTTTGCCTGGTTTCTGCTTAATACTTTTTGCGACACCTGATAGCTACAGAGTTTGTTGAGCAACTCCACCAGCAGTTGCAGCGCCTCGGCCTGTTGTTCGGTGCTGATCTTTTGATACTCGCTAATCAATCTTGCGATCGCGCCCTGCCATTCCGGTTTGATGGTGCAGAAGGCCTCGAGCACAGACAGCTGTTTTTCAAGATCGGCCTGCAGGGCGTTGAACACCCTGACCACCTTGAAGTATTGCCCGAGCGCCTGTTGCCAGTCCTGCACATGCTGCTGACTCTCGATGGGATTAATCAAGGCCATACTGGCCTGCCCGGTCCAGCGCAAGATTTCCATTTCCGCCTCGTACTCTGCCCCGTAAGGACGGGAACCGTCCACCACATACAAGATTGCCGCACCGTTCATGATCGGTGTTAACAACTGCACCTCGTCCGGGAAATTGCTTTTGCACTCGGCATCGGTGACAAAACTTTGCACCGCGGCCTGACGCTTCTCCGCCGTGGCGGCATGCGCCTGCAACCATTGCAGCACCCGCGTCGGGCGTTGAAATCCGGGGGTGTCTACCAGCGTGTAGTGGCTGGCACCGACGCTGACATCGAGACTGTTGCTAAACCGCGTGGTACCGCTCTCGGGGGAGATCGCCACACTGTCATCGCGGGCGAGCGTGGCGACGATTGAAGATTTGCCTTTGTTAGGGTGACCGACTACCGCAAAGATGGGTGTCATGAGGATTCTTCCAGTTGCAAAAGTTGCCAGCCTTCCAGCGAGGCGCAGAAGCGACGCCATTCATGCAGATGAATATCCCGGATAGGCTTAACGCCGCGCTCATCCCAGTCCATCGGCAGAATGTATTTCTGCTGTGGCCCGCTTACGGACGCCAGATAATCACCCAGTTCGCGCAGTGGCGGTTCCCAGCTCTTAACCAATACCACGAGAGACTGACTGCGTGAATCATTCTCTTCTGCAATGGCCAGAGGCATCGGTTCGATAGGACGAATAGCGCTGGGTGTGCCGAGATGCTGGCCAAGTTGCTGATGACAGAAATCAGGGGAGCTGGCCCAATCCAGCACAATGTAGGGGGCGACTATCGAATACACCACCTCTGCCAGCGCGGGTTCTTCGTCAACCGCTGTAGCCGGCTCAGGGCTTGCCGGTTTCACTTTCGACAAATTTGCATCGGCTCTGCTGACGCGCCGATAGCGATTTCTGGAAACCAGTAACATCAGTGTGCGAGGCAGGAGATTGTAGGTACATTGCGCCGCAAAAATGTACTTCCACCACTGACCCAACACGGGCGCGGCGCCGGATTGGCTACTTAAACGAAAATCTTGCGTCTGCTGCAACAAGTCGAGGCTGGGTTGAGCCTCGGGCCAGAAACCCCAGGGAACCGCCAATACATGCAACAGCGGCAAAATATCGGCGGCCTCTAGCAAGGTACTGCGCCAGACAAAACTGATATCACTGCCAAGCAACAGCAGCAGGTACACCAACAGCCCACCGCAGGCAAAACTCAGGGTTAACAATTGTGTCTGATAGAACAGCCAGGACTTTCGACTGCCCGAAATTCCAAGCTTAATTAGCTCGGCCGCCAGATGTCGCGGCAAAACAGGCAATTCAAGAACCCAGCCAGCCAGACCCTTGCGCCCTCCCGTGAGTAGCAGCAACAGACTCAGCAGCAAACCGAGCACCGGCAGAAAGGCGAACAGAATCAACAGCAATAGCAGGTTGACCCGGCCCTGGGCATCGCCGATTAAAATTCCGTAACCAACCAGAAAGCCGGCGATCAAGCCGAGAAATACCAGGCTAAGACTTATCTGATTGAGTGCTTGCTGTGAGTGTGTATTCTTCAATAGACCTATGACTAATGTAGGGCAGGAAGGCCATTATAGGCATTTTCCCGGCTGGATGTTCATTTCCATCCACCTCCATCTGCATCAGGGCACGTCGCGGCTTGCTTACGCCCCAATTTGCAAGATCCAGGATTTATCCGCCGATGTCAGAAACAGATAGACATTGCCAAGCATGCCTGTTGCGCCAAGAAAAGCCAGCACTAGCAACAGCGCCGCCAGCTGTTTTGCCTTTCTATTAATCGCCTGTTTTTCGACTACAGAGAAACTCAAAAACAGCAAACTGTAAATTACGCCATTCAGCAAGAGTCCGAGCAGTAAAGCCATAGAACCCATTGCGTTTTGCCAGAACAGCTGCAACAAGGTCACGCCGGGTATGAGTATTGGGCGGAAAAATTCTATCAGGCCGATTCCCAGGCCAAGCGGGGCGATGGCAAAAAATACTGCCCCTAAAACAAAACCGGAAACTACAGATTTGATCATTAATCGGCTCATAGAGTTGGGGACACTTATAAGTTAATAACATAACTCTCCGCTGCAAGGAGAATAATAGTTAAGCGGGGGAAAGCCAAACAAAAAACGCTTAAGTTATTATCTTATTAGTGTCCCCTGTTGAAGCGGGGCGATGGCAAAAAATACTGTCCCTAAAAC
>JABMOK010000178.1 GCA_013204155.1 Pseudohongiella sp.
AATTTACCATGCTGGAGTTTTATCAGGCCTATGCGCGTTACGAGGATTTAATGGATTTGACCGAGGATCTGTTTCGCAAAATCGCCGAACAAGTTCTGGGTAGCACCAGGCTCAGTTATCAAGGCTCGAGCTATGATTTTTCCAAAGCCTTCGATCGACTTTCTGTAACAGATGCAATTAAAAAGCATTGCAATGTCGGCAGTGATGACGCATTTGCTTCTAAAGAGTCAATAGTTGAACTGGCAAATGGACTGGGTGTTCAGTTCGACGATTCCTGGAGCAAGGGTAAAATCTTGATGGAAATATTCGATCAAAAAGTGGAAGCCAAGCTCGATCAGCCAACATTCATTACCGAATATCCAATCGAGGTTTCTCCGCTGGCAAGATGCTCGGAATCCAATCCGGAGATTACCGATCGGTTCGAATTGATTATCGGTGGCAGGGAGTTGGCCAATGGTTTTTCAGAACTGAACGATCCCGAAGATCAGGCACAGCGATTTAAAGCGCAAGTTGCCGAAAAGGATTCCGGTGACAAGGAGGCGATGCATTTTGACGAGGATTACATAACGGCTCTTGAATACGGCATGCCGCCAACGGCGGGAGAGGGAATAGGCATTGATCGTCTGGTAATGTTGTTCACGGATTCTGCTTCGATAAAAGATGTTTTGTTGTTTCCGCACATGCGCCCGCAACATGAGAACGATTGAGTCACACTCGAGTGAGTACGCCTAATGTCGAACAGCGAGAAATAGCACTGGATGAATCCTGGAGGGGCTTACTACAGAGTGAATTTGAATCGGATTACATGCAGGCATTGCGCGGATTTCTACACCAGGAAAAATCCCTTGGCAAGGAAATTTATCCAGCAGACAATGACATATTTCACGCGCTGAACGCGACCGACTTTGATTCTGTAAAAGTTGTTATCCTGGGACAAGATCCCTATCACGGTCCCGATCAAGCCCATGGTTTGTGTTTTTCGGTAAAACAGGGGGTCAGAATCCCGCCTTCCCTGCTTAATATTTATAAAGAACTGGCAGCCGATATGGCCTTCGTTCCACCGCAGCATGGTTGTCTTGACTATTGGGCACAGCAGGGCGTGTTATTGCTGAATTCAGTATTAACTGTAGAGGCTGGAAATGCGGCATCGCATCAGGGTAAAGGTTGGGAAATATTCACCGACCGTATTGTGGAATTATTGAACGCCAGACGTTCTGGGCTGGTGTTTATTTTGTGGGGGAGTTACGCGCAAAAGAAAGGCGCCATGATTGATCATGACCGGCATCTGGTCTTGCAATCGGTACACCCCTCGCCCTTGTCGGCTCGCCGCGGTTTTTTTGGCAATCATCATTTTTCCCGGGCGAATGAATATCTGCTCGCTCTGGGCAGCGCCGCCATCGATTGGCAACTGCCCGCGGTAGCGGCGAATGTAGGGGAGAGTGTAGGGGAGAGTGTAGGGGAGAGTGTGGCGGAGCAAGATGTGTTGAGCGAGAAGATATGAACAACAACTGTATTATCGTAGGTGCCAGCCATGCCGGTGTAACTCTGGCCCTGCAACTGAGGAAAGAGGGCTGGACTGGGCCGATTCAATTAGTCGGTGAAGAGAATGAATTACCCTACCATCGTCCGCCCCTGTCAAAAGATTTTTTGTCAGGCAGTAAAGATCTGCAGGCTATACGGCTGCGCCCCTTAAAGATCTATCAGGACAATGCTATTGAACTGATGTTGGGCTGCACAGTAAAGAGTTTCGACGCCGATACAAAACAGCTAACACTGGGTGATGGACGTGAGTTTAATTACCAAAAACTGGCTTTGTGTACCGGTGCCAGAGTTCGGAAACTGTCCATAGAAACGCCGCTGAATAATATTTTTTATATTCGAAGTGCAGCAGATATTGACGCCTTATCTACTCAAATTGAGGCGGGCAAGCGCGGGGTGATAATCGGCGCCGGCTATATTGGCCTGGAAACAGCTGCGGTACTTGCGCAAAAAGGCTTGCAGGTAACTGTGCTGGAAATGGCTGAGAGAGTATTGCAGCGTGTTACCAGCGAAACCCTGTCCGCCTACATGCAGCAATTGCATCGAAGTCATGGTGTCGACATTGTCACATCCGCCAAGGTAGTAGAAATTCAGGGGCAGGAATCCGTGGAGCAAGTTATTTGTGCGGATGGCACAGTCTATCCGGCCGACTTTCTCATCGTTGGTATAGGGGTTATACCTAACAGCGAACTGGCTGAGTCAGCCGGACTCGACAATAGAGAAGGAATGAAAGGTATCGCGGTGAATGAGTATGGGCAAACCAGCAATCCTCATGTCTACGCCGCAGGCGATTGCACGATCCATCCGAATAGACTCTATCAACGCCATCTAAGTCTGGAGTCAGTGCAGAATGCCAATGATCAGGCCAGGGTAGTGGCGGCAAATATTTGCGGTAAGCAGCAGGTCTATGACGCAGTCCCCTGGTTTTGGTCAGATCAATACGATATTAAACTGCAGATGACGGGCTTGAGCGAAGGCTATGATCAAGTCGTTTGCAGGGGCGATGCAAGCAATGAGTCGGGCGCGGGTTTTGCGCTGTTTTATTTGAAGGAGGGTGTTGTTATTGCCGCTGATTGCGTGTCGCGGCCGAAAGAGTTCATGGTAAGCAAGCATTTGTTAAAGAGCAAAGCCAGAATTGATGCCGCGCTATTGCAGGATGAGACTGTCGAGCCGGCGAGCTTCCTTTCCTAATCAGGGGGAAAGCTATTAATCGCCGCAATACACGCAGCCACTGCTGCAGGTTTCGCGAATCTCGACTTCAGCAAGTTCGGCCAATTCAGGTTTAAGCTTGTTCCAGATCCAGCGGGCAATATTTTCACTGGTTGGGTTTTCCAGTCCCTGTATCTCATTCAGGTAGTAATGATCCAATTGATCCCGAACAGGCGCGAAGGCATTGCTGATGTCTGAGAAGTCCATTACCCAACCCGTGTCACGTCCAACGGCTCCCTGCACTGAAATTCTCACTTTGAAGGAATGCCCATGCAGGCGAGCACATTTATGCTCCGCCGGTACATTGGGCAGTCTATGGGCTGCCTCAAAACTGAATTCCTTGAATATTTTCACGATTTAGTCGTCCAGGCCGCGTATTGCTTGATAAAAGGCTGATTGAAAGGCGCCACATACTACCTAGAGTTACATTTTATGTATACACCCATTAGCATATAATGCCCCCATGATATTAAAGCTCACTGGGCTTACCCGAGCGTGAAAACGGGCTCTCTACGGCATTCGATAAGCCGGTTTCTCGCCGAAGGCAAGAGACTTCCGATCTATTTAGGCATATTCAGCCTGGTCTTCGTTCTGTGGTTGCTGCTTGGAGCGCCGCGGATTGTTGAAGGCTTTCTGCAGCGTCTGGAGTATCTGGTTTACGATCAGCGGCTTGGCATTATGCCAAAGGCGGCGATACCCGCAGAGAATAAGATCGTCATCGTGGATCTCGACGAACGTAGTTTGCAGGCTGAGGGACAATATCCATGGAACCGGATCAAGCTTGGTCAACTCCCGGAAAAATTGAGAGACAACGGCGCTCTGGTTATTGGTTTCGATATTACCTTCCCGGAACCCGATCGAAGCATACGGGACTTACTCGCACCTATCGACCTTGCCGAACTTGAACCCAGCTTCGTTGAAACACTGGAGCTCATTGAACCGCAAATTAATTCCGACCAATACTTTGCCAAGGCCATGGGCAGTGGTGTCGATGTCGTATTGTCTGTCAATTTTAATCAACGAAACAGCGCGAGCTACAACGACCTGCCACCTTCAATTATCGATATTGGTGAACAGCTTGCCAGCCGTGTAACTGTGTTGAATATGGAGGGCTTCACAGGAAATATAGCCATTCTGCAGGAAGCCGCCAAGGGAACTGGTGTCATGAATCAACAACTCGACGCCGATGGAGTTGTTCGGCGTGTGCCTTTGCTTGTTCGCTATGGAACCCAATTATATCCGACCCTGTCATTGGAGATGCTACGGGTCTATGCCTTTGCCGCAGGCTATGAGCTGCTCTTGGAACAATATGCGGGTTTTGATGTGGTCAGGGGTATCCGCATTGGGAAGGGGGCGGGTGCATTCGAAATACCCACGGATAGCTTAGGCCAGGTAAATGTTCCCTATGTTGGACTTTCCTCTTTAAATAATAATAATTATTTTACTTATGTATCGGCTACCGATGTGCTTAACGACGCACTGAATGCGGATGAAAGATTCGCTTTGGAGAATAGTCTGGTATTAGTCGGAACCAGTGCGCCAGGACTTGTTGATATTCGGGCGGTTCCATTGCAACAGGTTTATCCTGGCGTTGAAATTCATGCCAATATGTTGAATGCCTTGTTGAACTCAGTTGCAAGGTATGAAGTAGATTCGGGAACTACCACCAGTAATTCTGTGTTTGCCGGACTTAATTTATCAAAGGAAATTTATTTTCCGTATAAACCCGATTGGGAGGTCGGTGCTCTATTTTTTCTGATGATGGTGCTGGGTCTGGCAATGTCCATGACCTTTCCTTTTCTTGGCGCCGCTTCAATGGCGCTTATATCGCTGTCACTGATTACGCTAAGTATATGGGTAAATTTTCGCTTATGGTCAGACTACAAACTGGATTTCTCCCTGCTATTATTGCTGCTGCTAATTGTTTTAGTGACCACTGTGAATTTGATCTACGGCTATTTAAGTGAGAGTCGCAACAGGAAAAAAATTAAAAATATGTTCGATCAATACGTGCCCTATGCGCATATTGATTCGATGCTGGAAGACCCCGATAACTATGGCTTTGAGGGGGAGAGCAAAGAGTTGTCTGTATTGTTCTCTGATATTCGAAATTTTACCTCTATGTCTGAGCAGCTTAGTGCGACGCAATTAAAAATCTTGCTCAACGATTTCTTTACGCCTGTTACCGAAATTATTTTTGAGCATAATGGAACTGTCGATAAATATGTGGGTGATATGGTGATGGCCTTCTGGGGTGCGCCAATCGCTGATGCGAATCATCGTGCCAATGCGATCGGCGCGGCGTTGGCAATATTCGACAGGGTTGATCAATTGAAGGCAGAATTCCGTGAACGTGGCTTGCCCGAAGTGAATGTTGGTATTGGTATCAACACAGGCATGATGCATGTGGGAGATATGGGCTCGGCCTATCGACGATCCTATACCGTATTGGGTGATGCGGTTAATCTCGGCTCTCGTTTGGAAAGCTTGACCAAGTTTTATGGCATACGAATCCTGGTCGGCGAAGAAACGGTGAAAAATTTGGAGGGATTTCTACTGCGCCTGATAGACCGGGTAAAGGTTAGGGGAAAAGACCGGGTGGTGAATTGCTATGAACCCCTGTGCCGGAGGGATCAGGCTGACCAAGCGCTACTACAACGAGTCGATGATTATCATCAGGCGCTGGATCATTATCGCGCCAGAAATTGGGACCAGGCAGAGCAGGAATTCAATGCCTTGCTGAAAAACGAAGCGGGGTGCTTACTGTATGAGGTTTATCTGCAGCGAATTGAGACCCTGCGAGATACTCCCCTGGCCGAAGATTGGGATGGGTCTTTTACTCACACGAACAAGTAAAACAGCGAGTTTTGCCTTCTCGAGTCGAGATCAACGGGCCGCGAGTTCAGATTTGTTGACATAGCTACGGGAGTCGGTAAAATGCGGCTCTCTCAGTGCTATGGGTGATTAGCTCAGTTGGGAGAGCGTCGCCCTTACAAGGCGAATGTCGGGGGTTCAAATCCCTCATCACCCACCAATAAGCGCATGTTGCGGGCCGGTAGTTCAGCTGGTTAGAATGCCGGCCTGTCACGCCGGAGGTCGCGGGTTCGAGTCCCGTCCGGCCCGCCATTTTTGCATGTATCTTCTCTCGTTAAGTGCATAGTCCTTTTTGCCTTTATCTTCCTTAGCTATTTTTCTTATCCATTTTAATAACTTGCTGTTAAACCGCATTTGTTGAAAGGCCTGTCATAAAGATGCCAATCGATCTGGATATCAAATTACCCCGGATTGAAGCCATTGCTGTGAGCTATTGGATCGCAGCAATATCATTCTCAATGTTCTGCGTCTGGACAGAATCCACCCCACCATCCATGGCAATAAATGGTACAAGCTGAAGCGGAACCTCGAACAGTTTCGGCGTGAGGGGGTCGGCCGGGTCGTGAGCTTTGGTGGTGCCTATTCCAATCATCTCTATGCGCTGGCGGCCGCCGGCAAGCATTACTCGCTGGAAACTATCGGGCTGGTGCGTGGCGAGATTTGCCAGCCATTGAATCCGGTATTGGCGTTTGCGCAGCAGCAGGGGATGCAATTAGTCCCCATCAGCCGCTCAGAGTATCGATATAAACAGGAAGCGGGCTTTATCGCCGAGTTAAGGTCTCGATTCGGTGACTTTCAGCTATTACCCGAGGGTGGAAGTAACCTGCTCGCGGTGCAAGGTTGTGCTGAGATTGCCGAAAGCATTCGCTGGGAAAGCGCCGATCGATGCAGAATTGTTGCTCTTTGCTGTGGAACCGGAGCAACAATGGCCGGAATCGTTTCCGGGTTAAGCGCTCAACAACAGGCAAACCCACCGCAGGTACTGGGAATCGGCGTGCTAAAAGCAGAGGGCTATCTGCAGGCCGAGGTTCAGAGCTGGCTGGACAATAATCAGTGCCCGCCGGGGGTAAGTTGGCGGGTAGAGGGAAATTACCATTGTGGGGGTTATGCGCGCTCAAACTCCCGACTAAAGGGGTTTCTAAAGGACTTTACCCGGTTCTCACAACTTCCCCTGGAGCCGGTTTACACAGGCAAGCTATTGTTTGGGCTATTCGATATGATTGAGCGGGGTAGCATCCCGGCCGGCTCTGAGATACTGGCTATCCATACCGGTGGGGTGTATCGTTGAATACTAAAT
>JABMOK010000179.1 GCA_013204155.1 Pseudohongiella sp.
ACTACCTACTACCTACTACCCGCTACCCGCTACCCCGCTTTCCTTAGCACAATTCGCGCTGCTATTTTTTCAGTGCGGCGGAACTCGCCTACATTCAGAGAAAATGTGAGTCTATTAGTTTCAATTTTATTTGAATTGTAAGAACAAACAGCTTTCGCTCAAGTCATACCTGCTTTTACTTAAGCCTGGAACTGGTGTATTTGGTCAGCCTGGATTCAAGCGGGGATTCTATTCATCATTTTCTTCAGCCGCCTGTTTTTTTCTGATCATTCTACCGGCTACGATTCCGACTTCAAACAAGATCCACATGGGAATGGCCAGCATCGATTGGGTGAAGGGATCTGAGGGTGTTAATAACATCCCAACGATAAAGCAGCCGACGATGACATAGGGTCGTTTTTCCGCCAGAGAGTCAGGTTCGGCCAGTCCTGCCCAGATGACGATAAAAACGGCTATTGGAACTTCGAAGGCAATACCGAAGGCGAGGAAAATAGAGAGTGAAAAGCTCAGCACGCTACTTATATCCGGGGCGACTGCTATGCCTTCGGGGGCCACCGATATGAAAAATGCAAACACAAAGCGGAACAAGACATAGCGGGCAAAGGCAATGCCACCATAGAATAGAAGTACGCTGGAAATGAACAGCGGGATGGCCACGCTCTTTTCGTTCTTATACAGGCCCGGCGCTATGAATGACCAGAGTTGATACAACACATACGGTGCGGCGATCAGAAACGAGACATAAAAGGTAAGCTTGAAAGGCGCGAAGAACGGCGATGTAGGATCGATAGCAATCATCGATGTGCCCTCTGGCAGAGCTTCCATCAATGGGTTTACAACATAGGAGTAGATATCGTTCGAAAAAGAGAAAAGCAGCAGGAATATTACTATTATCGCGATAATGCTTTTTAGGATTCGATCCCTTAGTTCCACAAGGTGATCGATAAGCGTTAGCTCTTTCTCTTCTTCAGCTGATGTCATTTGTTTTCTTGCTTTGTTCCGATTCTGGCTCTGAGTCTGGTTCCGGCTCTGCGCTCTGATCCAGCCTTGGGTTTTTTCCAGTGCTATAGTTTTGTTTGGTGACTTCTTCTACCTGCTCACTGGCTTGTTGCGATTCCTTGCCCAGATCTTCGACCGCCGACCGCTCTGCTGCTGAATTTTCTGCCGCTTCCTTTTTGATCGACGCTTTAGAGGCCCCGGGGTCGAAGTTGGCGCTGTTTACTATATTGCCAATGGACTTTTCAGTTTCTTTTGCGGCGCTCTCGACTTTCGATTTTGCATCATTGATTTCTTCCATAACAGATTCATTATGAAGCTGGCGTCGAATTTCGTCAGTATTGAGCTCTCTTTCAATCTCCGCCTTAACCTTGTAGAAGCTGCGACGAAATCGACCTATCCATAAACCCGAAGTTCTTATCGCGCCCGGTAATCTCTCCGGGCCGAGCACCAGTAATGCGACAATAAAAACCAGCAAGACTTCAAATGAGCCGATGTTAAACATAGTGTGAAACCAGTCTCGCTAGAGACTACAGGATCGCTAGAGATTAAGAGTCTAAGGTAGGATGCTCGATGGCATCGAGAAGTCCCGCGTGGTTAACTATTTGGTTTCCACTTTTTCAGCGGTGGAGTCGATAGTTTCGCCGCTAACTTCTTCGGACTTCTCTTCTGCTGAATCTTCATCATCGTCTTTGACGGCAGTTTTAAATCCCTTCAAGGCACCGCCAAGATCGGAGCCCAGATTCTTCAATTTTTTAGTACCAAAAAGCATGACGACGATCAGCAAAATGATCAACAGCTGCCAAATTCCAATTCCACCCATAATATACCTCCAAAGCCGACAAGCGGTTGATTGTGCTTATCGAAAACTAGTTTTGTCGAGACGCCTTTTCTTCAAGGCCGGATATGTTAAAACGTTTTTGCAATTCTTCCAACACCTGCTCAGGTCCTAGATTGAGATGGCTTAACATAACCATTGTGTGAAACCAAAGATCCGCCGTTTCATGTATCAGGGCTTGTTGGCTTCCACTGTCATCGCAATCATAATCTTTTGCCGCCAGAATTGTCTCGGTTGACTCTTCGCCGATTTTTTCCAGGATTTTGTTAAGCCCTTTCTCATGCAGGCTCGCAACATAAGACTCATTACCGGAAGCGGACTTACGCAGTTCCAATATGGCGGCTAATTCTATTAATACTTCGCTCATTTTTCTGTTTCAATTTCTGTTGTTTGCTAATTTAAACGGCCAGGGCTGCCCTAAGCGTTTTTATACATCTCGTTCGGGTTTTTCAATACCGGATCCACGGCTTGCCAGGTTTCATTTTCCAGCTTCTGATAGAAGCAGCTTTCTCGTCCGGTATGGCAGGCTATCCCGCCGATCTGTTCTACGCGATAACAGATTGAGTCATTGTCGCAATCAAGCAGAACTTCCACAAGCTTCTGTACGTTTCCAGATTCCTCGCCTTTGCGCCAGAGCTTGCCCCGCGAGCGCGACCAATACACGGCCCGGTCTTCAATAACGGCGGTTTGCAAGGCTTCTCTATTGAGCCAGGCCTGGGTCAGAACCCTTCCAGTATGCGCCTCCTGGGTGATTACAGGTACCAGACCCTCGGCATTCCATTTGATTTGATCGAGATAAGCGGACATCGGCTAAGTATGCAACTTCACCGTCTAAAACACAAAAGATAAACCGCCAGAACGCCCAGACCAAGGGTAATTACAGGCACATTGGCGATGCCGTCATTAAAGCCGGGGATAATTGTCACGGCGGCAGCAATCAGGGCAAAAATGCCGGCATTACGAGAACGACGGCTCTGTCTCTCCATCTGTTTCGCGCTTGCTGCCTGCTGCTGTCTGAGCGCCTCATTAATTTCGCTGAGTTGGCTACTCTGGGTGGCGGCATCGATTAGCAGCTGCGGTAATTGTGGCAGCTGATCGATCCAGTTGGGGATGTTTTCTTGAATCCTGCTTAAGAGTTTAAAGGGGTTTAGCCTCTTCGCATTCCAGTTTTCCAGATAAGGCAGAGCCGTCTGCCACAGATCCAGTTCTGGATAAAGTTGCCTTCCCAGGCCTTCTACATTGAGTAGTGTCTTTTGCAATAACACCAGAGAGGGCTGCACCTCCATGTCGAAACGACCGGCAGTGCGAAACAATTGCACCAATAGTTGGCCGAAGGAAATATCTTTCAAGGGCTTTTCGAAAATAGGCTCGCATACACTTCGTATGGCCGATTCGAATTCGTGTATTTTAGTGTGTCGGGGAACCCAGCCGCAGGCAACGTGTAGCTCCGCCACTTTTCGGTAATCGCGTTTGAATATAGCGAGTAAGTTCTTTGCCAGGTATTCCTGGTCATCGGCGGTCAATGAGCCAATGATGGCGCAATCTATTGCTATATATTGTGGATTCTGCGGGTTTTCTTTCGAAACGAAGATATTGCCAGGATGCATATCGGCATGAAAGAAATTGTGTTCAAACACCTGGGTGAAGAATATCTCGAGTCCGGTTTCCGCCAGCTTCTTAAAATCAGTTTCCTGTGCCGCCAGGGCATCGATATCGGCTACGGGAATGCCATGTATACGCTCCATCACCAGCATGTCTTTAGTGGAAAAATCCCAATAGATCTTTGGCACGTAAAGCACGGCTGAATTTTCGAAGTTTCTTTTTAGTTGTGAGGTATTCGCGGCTTCGGATTGTAGATCGAGTTCGTCAAATATGATTTTCTGGTAGTCGTTAACTACCTCGATCGGGCGCAGTCGTTTGCCGATGTCGGTGCGTGACTCAATTTGTCTGGCGAGCCATTTCAGTAGTTTTAAATCTGCAGCCACTGTTTTGTCAATGCCCGGGCGAATGACTTTGACTACGACTTCATCGTTGTTGAGTAATGTTGCCCTATGCACCTGTGCCACCGATGCCGAGGCAAAAGGTGTACGCTCCAGTTCGCTGAATACGGAATCGACGCTCCTGCCCAGGGAAGTTTCAATAATGCTATCGATAGTCGGGGAGCTGAAGGGTGGGACATTATCCTGTAAGGATTGAAGTTCATCCGCCAGATCGATGTCGATAAAATCACGCCGGGTAGAAAGCAGCTGGCCGAATTTTATGTAAATAGGCCCGAGTTCTTCCATCGCCTTGCGCAGGCGTCGATTTTTATTGTCCTGCTCATGCCGACTGAACAGCCTGACTGCGCGATAGGGGAGGAGTATCAGGCATAAACGGCGATACCCCCGCTGGCCCTTGAGAAACTCATCGAGGCGATATTTGGCGACAATATTGAGAACTTTGTTTAGGCGCGGTAAATGGGACACGATTGGACGGCTGCTGCTCTGGTGCTTAGAGGGGTAGCAAAGATACCACCTGAAGCCTGTTTGAACAAGCGGGCATTACTAAATAAGCGTTGATTTTTCAGTGGCTTAAGGCGACTTTGACAAGCTTTCAAGACGTGTGCGTAGTTGCTCTGTCCTGGCATTGACGCGATCGATGTTGAGTCGCAGTTGGTCCAGGTCATTGCAAAAAATATTAAGTTCTTCTCGATCCGGCACGGCGTCAGTCTCTTCTACCAGGTAGTCATGAATATTGCGTCGCATGTTCGAACTCGCGGTCTGTGACCAGCTTTTCGCTGTGCGGCCAATTTTTCCGACGGCATTGCTGAGGATATCTCCCAGCAGGGGAGCCAGATAATCCTCCCAATCCAGATCAAGAGAAGTGAACACTTTGTAAATATCCTGTACCAGAACTCCATCGCCGCTGATAGAGATTGCCGTATTGGCCAGAGCCCTGTATTCGGGGCGTGTTAGCAAAAGATCCAGTAAAGACTCTGCTGTGCCGGAAATAATCGCATCGGGTTCGAGCATTAAAGTGGCACTATCAATAGCGCTAAGCTTGATGTTGCCCTGATCAAACAATACGCAAATTGACAAGTCGGGAGAGCGGCTGACAATCTTGATGGCCTTGCCTTCAAAACAGCGAAGCTGCGCGACGATATGCGGGTCGCGACTGGCCAGAGTATTGAGGATTTTTTCCAGCGGTAACAGAGCGAGCGTTCGAAGAAACTGATTCACATTAGCTCGCTTTGAAACCAATATGAATCGCACAGATACCACTCATAACATTGTGGTATTTACAGTTTACCAGTCCAGCGCTTTCCATCATCTGCAACAAGGTATCCTGGTCGGGATGCATGCGAATCGATTCTACCAGATAGCGATAGCTGTCGGCGTCTCCGGTAATCAATTTTCCGGCCACCGGCCATAGCTTCGAAAAAGCGTCGTAAGCTTTGCCAAGTAAATCGTTTGTAGGTTTGGAGAATTCAAGCACCAGCACTCGTCCGCCCGGCTTTAGAACGCGTTGCATGGATGCCAGTGCGGCATCCTTGTTAGTGACGTTGCGCAAACCATAGGCAATGCATACGCAATCAAAAGTGTCATCGGCAAAGGGAAGATGTTCAGCATTAACTTGGGCAAAATTCACATTGCCGCTCAGGCCTTTATCGATGATTCTGTCTCTGCCAACTTGTAACATGGCTTGGTTAATATCAGCCAATACCACCTGGCCCTGTTCGCCGACGATAGGAGAGAAGCGCAGGCTGAAATCCCCAGTCCCGCCGGCCAGGTCTAACACTTTATGACCTTTTCTAAGAGCGCTCAGTTCTATGGTGAAGCGTTTAATTAATCGATGGGAGCCTAACGACATGACATCATTCATAATGTCATAACGGGCGGCGACAGATTTGAAAACCTGGCCAACACGCTGTTCTTTTTCTGCTAGCGGAACCTGTTCATAGCCGAAGTCGGTGGTTTGCTCAGAATCAGAAGAATCAATCATTGAATGCTTTTCTCATATTGCCGGTGAGGTTCATTTTTCTGTGCTTACTCTCGCGATGAGGGCGATGGCATGATGTTAATCACTTGTGTATCTGCTGGCAATGGGTCACGACTGGCTTTCATGGCATTCAGCTTCATTAGATAGTTATCCCAGAGTGACTGTTGTTCAGCGCACAGTTCATGCAGATACAGCCAGCTATAGATTCCTGAGTCATGACCATCATCAAATGTCAGCTTGATGGCGTAGTTTCCAACAGCCTCGAGATTTAATAATTTTACCTGACGCTTGCCAGTTTGCAGGACTTCCTGCCCCTTGCCATGGCCGCGCACCTCGGCAGAGGGGGATTGCACGCGCAGGAATTCAGCGCTCAAGATATGGCTGGAGCCGTCCGCATAAACCAATTCCAGGGTGGCGGATTTCTTGTGCAGCTTGATGTCGGTGGGGACTTTATTTTCCATGTTTTGTTTGGTAACGAGCCCAGTGGCTTGTAGCAAATGGATTGTAGCAAATGCTTATAGTAAATGGATTAAAGCAAATGGATTAAAGCAAGTGGATTATAAAATATAGCGACTCAGGTCTTCATCTTTTGCCAATTCATCCAGTTGTTGCTCAACGTAGGCCTTGTCGATAATGAGTTCCTTGCCCTGTTCTTGCTCGATTGCCATATCCGCTGCCGCAAAAGAAACTTCCTCTAGCAGACGTTCCATCACCGTGTGCAATCTGCGCGCGCCGATATTTTCAGTTCTTTCATTTACCTGCCATGCGATTTCGGCGATCTTCTTGATTCCGTCTTTGGAAAAACGGATGTGCAAGCCTTCGGTGGCCAATAAAGCCTGATACTGCTCGGTAAGAGAGGCATCTGGCTCTTCAAGAATGCGCTCGAAGTCTTCTGCGCTTAGTGCGTCCAGCTCAACCCGAATAGGAAGACGACCCTGCAATTCCGGGATAAGGTCGGAGGGCTTGCTCAGGTGAAAAGCGCCCGAAGCGATAAACAGGATATGATCTGTCTTAATGCTTCCGTATTTAGTGGTAACGGTGGAGCCTTCTATTAAGGGAAGTAAATCGCGCTGTACGCCTTCTCTGGAAACTCCTGCACCGCCGTGGTCATGTCGATTGGTGACCTTGTCAATTTCATCGATAAATACAATGCCGGTTTGTTCGGTAGCTTCTATAGCACGGTTCCTAATTTCTTCTTCGTTAATTAATTTTGCGGCTTCCTCGGCTTTGACGGCCTTGAGCGCGGCCTTGACTGTCATGCGGCGAGCATGTTTCTTGCCACTGCCCATATTGGAAAACATGCTTTTTAATTGGCTGGTCATGTCTTCAAGTCCGGGAGGCGCCATGATCTCAATACCGGGTGCGGCTTCGGTAATTTGTATTTCTATTTCTTTTTCATCGAGTTCGCCCTGACGTAATTTCTTACGAAAAACCTGACGAGCGGAAGACTCTGAGCCGCCCTCGGACCCTGTTGGAGAATTTTTCACAGCGCTATCTTGTAAGCTCGCATCGGTGCGCGCAGGGGGTAACAGAACATCAAGTATTCTTTCTTCTGCCTGGTCCTCCGCCAAATGTTGCACCTTCTCCATTTCGGCTTCGCGGATCATCTTAATCGCAACATCGATCAGATCGCGAATAATCGAATCAACGTCGCGGCCAACGTAGCCAACTTCGGTAAATTTAGTCGCTTCAATTTTTATAAAGGGTGCTTGTGCCAGTTTAGCCAGGCGGCGAGCAATTTCTGTTTTTCCGACACCGGTGGGGCCGATCATCAATATATTTTTTGGCGTGATTTCATTGCGCAGATCTTCATCAAGTTTCATTCGGCGCCAGCGATTGCGCAGCGCGATAGCCACTGCACGCTTGGCAGCGGCCTGGCCGACGATATGTTTGTCTAATTCTGATGTGATTTCGCGGGGTGTCATCATGGACATGTTTGGGTACCTGTATTCGATTTTCGCCAGCAGCAGTGTTTGAGTCTAGGCAAAATCCAGCTCTTCAACAGTGTGGTTATGGTTAGTGAAAACGCAGATATCTGCAGCGATAGTAAGGCTTTTCTCGACGATTTGCCGTGCATCCAGCTCGCTGTTCTGTAGCAGTGCTCGGGCAGCGGCCTGAGCGAAGGGTCCACCAGAACCGATTGCCATTATGGAGTCTTCAGGTTCGATGACATCGCCATTACCGGTGATTATTAATGAGGACTCCCTATCGGCCACCACCAGCAGCGCTTCGAGCCGACGCAAGGAGCGGTCCGTGCGCCATAGTTTGGCCAACTCAACCGCGGCGCGTACCAGCTTTCCGTGATGCTTTTCCAGTTGTTCCTCGAAGCGTTCGAATAGGGTAAAGGCGTCGGCCGTACCGCCGGCGAATCCGGCGATTACCTGATCTTTATATAAGCGTCTGACTTTGCGCGCATTGCCTTTCATGACAGTATTGCCCTGAGATACCTGCCCGTCTCCGCCGATTACTACCTTATTATCGCGCCGTACCGAGACGATGGTCGTGCCTCTGTATTGTTCCATTTGTTCGATCCATGTTGTTGAAATCTAGTTGAAATCTAGTTGAAAGCTAGTTGCAAGCCTGCGCTTTTGCCCTGCTGCCTCAAATCCACTTTAAGTGGTGGTTGAAGAATTTACAGGGCAGAAAAAGACCCTTCACAGCCGAGGTGTTGAGAGCAAGATATGGGGGATATCCGGCAGAATTCAAGCGCCTATTGAGCCTGTCTGATCGAACTAGACGCCGGTTGCACTCACTGCTCCAATCGATCTATAGCGGGCTCATACGCAGACTGGGAATATTATTTAAGCGCAGCAATCGCTCGGCTTCGTTGAGTAGTTTGCTGCTGGTGTAAGGCCCGGACTGTACTAGATACAGAGTGCGACCAATCAATTCCTGTTGTTTGACACTGACTTCCAGCCCCAGCAGCTGTTGCCGTCGCATTTCAGAATTAGCCAGACTCAACTGCTGGAACGCCCCGGTTTGCAACACAAAACCTGTCGCCAGCGGCTCATCCTCCACGTCTATTCCCGCTTGTTGGGCTGTGAGTTCAACCGGGGTGGCATCAACTGAAACCTCATAGTCTGGCAGAGCGCTGTAAAACTCAAGCTCTAACTCAGCCTCGGCGGGTTCTGCTGCTGCCTGAATCGTCACGGGGTCTGCCAGCGTTGCCAGGCTGCCGCCCTGCTCCGGCAGGCTAGAGCTTAACGGTGGCACATTACCGGACAGGTAAAACAAGAAACAGGCGAACACGCCAACAACCAGTCCGACTATCATTCCGGTAATCATGAGTGACCAGGCCGGTGGCGTTTCTACCATTTTTCGCTCAAGGAGTGGCTCGGGTCTGATCTTGGCGAAATCCTGGGTCATCTATGCCTGCCTGAGTTTAAATCGCTTATTAACTTGTTGTTTTGCAACTAAATTAAGCGGGGGAAAATCCCCAGCCACCACAACTATCGGTTGTTCAGCGTTAAGCTGTAGTCTAATCGATAGCCTAATCGATAGTCAGATCGATAGTCAGATCGATAGTCCATTCAATAGCATTTTGATCGGCTGTTAAGTCAGATCTTGTGGATCAACATCGATACTCAAGCGTAGTCCTGACGGGTATTTGAGCGTATCCAACTGCTCGCATAATTGACTTAACAGGGCCTGCAAAGCGGCTCGATTTTTACTCTTTAGGATTAAATGGATACGAAATCTTCCGGCGCGTTTTTCCATTGGCGCTGGAATCGGCCCCAGTCTCTCAACCGGCAGATTACCCTGCTGGCAAAGATTGTCGGTAATCGCTGCAATTTTGTCGAGGAATCGTATCGCGCTTTTCAAATCTACGGCTTCGGCGCGAAGCAGGCACAGATGGGAGAATGGCGGCATGGCGGCATTCTCTCTCTCGGCAAGTTGTAAGCGGGCAAATTCCGCATAAGAGTTTGTGCTCAGAGTTTGCAGTGTTGCATGGGCACTATGCCGGGACTGAATCAGAACTTCACCGGGGCGATTAGCACGACCCGCTCTTCCTGCTACCTGCACAATTGTTTGTGCCATGTGTTCCTGACCGCGAAAGTCAGCACTGAACAGCCCGGCGTCCGCATCCACAATTGCGACCAGAGTTATGTTCGGAAAGTGATGACCCTTGGCCAACATTTGAGTGCCGAGCAGAATACAGGGATCGCCCTGATTTATCTGCTGCAGCATTTTTTCGAGGCTGGCTTTTCGTCGGGTAGAGTCGCGATCGATGCGTAGAACCGGAGTGTCAGGAAATTGTGCATTCAGAAAAGCTTCTACTCTCTGGGTGCCGATACCTATGGTGCCTAGATTTTTTGATTTGCAGTTCGGACAAAACCTTGGAAGTTGTCTGAATGTTCCACAATGATGACAGCGTAAGCTGGAAGGATTGGCGTGCACTGTGAATTGTGCAATACAGTTCTCGCATTCGGCGATCCATCCGCAGCTTTGACAATTAAGTATCGGCGCAAATCCACGTCTGTTGATAAACACCAATACCTGATTGCGTTGCTTGATATGACGTTGAATTTTATATAATAGCTGCTCTGAAAATCCTTCATGCAGTGTTTCGTTGGCAACGTCTATGATCGTCATGGAATTGCGCGTCGTTTTCGCCCCCGTACGATTGGGCAATATCAGGCGTTTAAATTTTTTGCTATTGGCGTTGTGCAGGCTTTCCAGGCTGGGAGTGGCTGATCCCAGCACGACACAGATGTTTTCTTCGCGCGCCCGAATAACGGCAAGGTCCCGTGCGGAATAGCGAAAACCTTCTTGTTGCTTGAACGAGGAATCATGTTCTTCATCGACAATAATTAGTCCCGGCGCCGCCATCGGCGTGAATATCGCCGATCGGGTGCCGATTATTATGCCTGCACTGCCATCGCGTGCCTGGTTCCATGCCTGCAGGCGTTCCGATTCATTCAGTCCGGAGTGAATGGCAACTACCGGGCAGGTGAATCGCTTTTCAAAGCGCGC
Source organism: Pseudohongiella sp. (assembly GCA_013204155.1). Classification (GTDB taxonomy): domain Bacteria; phylum Pseudomonadota; class Gammaproteobacteria; order Pseudomonadales; family Pseudohongiellaceae; genus UBA9145. The sequence goes on from JABMOK010000179.1 coordinate 10,787, forward strand.
GATTGTCTGCGGGGTCAATCCTATTTCGGGAACCATTACCAGACATTGTTTGCCCTGGGATAGTTGGCTGTGCATGATCCGCATATACACTTCAGTTTTTCCAGAGCCAGTAACGCCGTCTAACAGGAAGCAGGAATAACGATTCAGCTTTTTGCTAATAGCGGTGACAGCGTTCTGCTGATCGTCGTTTAAACTGAGTTCAAAATCGGTGTCACTTTCCTCTGCTTCAAATGGCGTAGCGACAGGGGCAGGGATGAGTCGCGATTGAATAAGATTTTTCGCGGCTAGCTGGCCAAGCAGCGGCGAACTAAAACCAGCCAGTTGACATTCAGCGCGGCTTGGCTGTTTCGCTGACTCGATGAATTCGAACAGAGCCTTCTGTTTGAATGCTCGGGAAAGGGACTTCAATTTCTCCTCTGACGGCGATTCGACGATCGTCCAAACTTGCCGGTCTTGCTTAAGTTGATTTCCGTTTCTAAGTTTTCCGGGCATCGCCGCGGCGAATACTTCCCCGAGCGGGTGTTGGTAGTAGTTGGCGGCCCATTGTAAAATGTTAAAAACCGCGTCGGTAAACAGCGGTTCCCGATCCAGGATAGCAATAACAGGTTTCAGCTTGTTGGCAGCGACGGTGGAGCCGGTCACCACAGCAACTACAACGCCAACCAGCTTTCGATTACCAAAGGGAACCCGTACTCGAATCCCTGGCTTTAGCGCGTCTACAGAATAGCCGGTAGAAGAATTCGCCAAAGCGCCCACCGCGGACCCGGAATTGCTCTCGGGTTCAATGCCCCCAGGCAAGTAATCGAACACCCGGCGCAGTGGTGAGGGTACCGCGACCCGGATTGTAAGGCCCCGGTAATTTGATTTTGAAGTGGTAGGCATTAACGGCTGCTGCTTAAAGCGCGGTGACTGGAATATCGCAGCATAGTAGATTTAAAACGACTGGCAAACAACCGGGCATATTATGTCCCGTAGCTTCAGGCATCTTGCTTAGGAATCTTGATAGTTTATACTTCAGCGGGTTTTATCGCGTAACAGGGCGTTCCGGGCCTTTACAAGCTGGCGCAGGAAGAATTGTCAGGTTTGTGAATCTACAAAAGCAAACGACTGAGCAAGCACAGAGGATGTAAGCAAATGGCTTCGGAGCCGGTTCCAACAGAGTTATTGGAAGTCAGGGCAAAAATTGATCTTATCGATAAGGATCTGCTTGCGCTGTTGGGTGAGAGATTCGTATTAACCCATCAAGTCGGCTTGTTAAAAGCCAGTCAGGCACTGGAAGCGGTAGATGCCAAGAGAGAGGCAGAGAAACTGGCGGAATTGAGCTCACTGTGTGAACAGCACAATCTCAACCCCGAACTGATTATCGCGCTGTTTAGCAAGATCATGGAAGAAGTCGTCAAGAATCACAAACAGCTGCGAGAATAGGTGTTGGGGGTTGTGGGGTTCTATCGAGTGGCTGCTGTATTGCCTGCCTACTTTCCAATTTCCGCTAATTCAGTGTTTTTTTGCCGAGGGTTCTCTGTTAGAATGCTCGCCCCTTATGGCATGGCGGTTGCGGCGACAGATCAGTGTCACCAGCTTGAGGGCAGCGGACAAAGCAGATGTGGTGCATCGGACAGTTCGAAATTTGATGTAGCGACATTAACTAATAGGAAACATCATGAAAGCAGATATCCATCCAAATTACGTTGCAATTAAAGCGAACTGTAGCTGTGGCAATGTTATTGAAACCAGATCCACCCTGGGCAAAGACATCCTTATCGAAGTCTGTTCTGAGTGCCATCCGTTCTATACCGGAAAGCAAAAGATTCTGGATACGGGTGGCCGAGTTGACAGGTTCAAGAAGCGTTTCGGCGCCAGACGGGTTTAGTTCTGGCCTAGCAGGCTGTTGAAAAACTCACAGCCGGCACAATACGGCGTTATTGTTAGCTCAAAATGCTCATTTACACCGTGTAAACTCCGCTTTTTCGCCAAATCTTGCCTTGTCTTGCGCTCACCTGAGAGCTTTTCAACAAGCTGCTAGAATATGGTTTCGGTTGAGAGCTCCTGGCTCTCTTCCTTGTTCAAGTCTACCCCGGGTAATTGCGGGTCTTGTGCATTCGGCGCGTTTTCGCTTCTGAAGTATTCAAATATAGTGTCTGGTTCTCCCGGCGTGGCTAGCGCTCCGGTGGTCTTATTGATCAGTCGATCCTCGATTCCGTCGGGTCGCTTCATGATATTTTCGGGCATATCCCGCAAAGCATTCCGCATAAAATCGATCCATATGGGTACCGCAACCGTGGCACCTTGTTCTCTTTCCCCCAGCGGTTCTGGTTGATCAAAGCCAATAAAAACGGTGGTGGCTATATCCCGATTAAAGCCTGAGAACCAAAGTTCCTGAGGGCCATTGGTGGTGCCGGTCTTGCCCATCAGATCGCTGCGGCCCAGTTCTCGCTGAACTCGATTTCCACTGCCTTCGAGCACCACGGATCGCAGCATGGAATTGAGAATGAAGGCGATTCGGGCATCGATAATTCGGGGGGCCGGGATAAGGTCGGCAGGGGACTCCTCACTGTTGCTGTTGCCACATTCTTCGCAGACTACAAGCGGATTCGCTTGGAATATAAGTCCATCTGCAATGCTGGAAATCTGCTTGATAAACCAGGGTTCAACTTTATAACCGCCATTGGCTATTGCCGCATAGCCGCTGACGATTTCCAGCGGTTGCACATCCTGACTACCGAGCGCCACGGTTAAGTCATTGCGGGGAAAATTCTGGGTCTGAAAACCGAACTTCGCAGCGAAAGACAATACCTTGCTAGCACCCACTTGTTCGTACAGGCGCACAGCGGGTACATTGCGCGAATGTTTTAAGGCATAACGCAAGGTGATTGGACCGAGGAAATTATTCTCATAGTTGCTTGGCCGATAGTCACCGCGGGTAATCGGGGCGTCATTGATTGTGCTGGCGGCAGAATAGCCCGCTTCAAGGGCCGCGCCATACAGGAATGGTTTGAAATTTGAACCTGGAGGCCGGGGTGTAATGACTCTGTTTACCTGGCTGCGTCTGAAGTCATAGCCTCCCACCAGGGCAAGTATTTCACCGTTGGAGGGTGACATGGAGACCAGCGCTCCCTGAATGTCGGGCACTTGGCCGAGTTCCCAGCCCGACCCGGTTGCTTTGACCCGGATCAAATCGCCAATCTCAGCCACATCCGCTGCCGCTTGCGGCGGCGGCCAGGCATCATTTCGACTATTGAATTTCCTGGCCCAGCTTATTCCCTCCCAGGGGACATGGATGGTTTCGCCGGATTTTAGCAGGGCTTGAAAACTGCGTGCCTCAACCGCAGATACGATCGCCGGTTGTTGATTACCGACTACCGGTACCTGCTGCAATTCTTCCAGCCAGCCTTTGTTCGGGTCATTGTTTGCATCAGCATAAATTTCCCTGGGGTAATTGGCCGTGACTCCGCGGTATCCATGAGCCTTGTCATAGTAGGTTTCAAGACCTTCAGTCAATGCCTTGTTTGCCGCTAATTGCTTGTCACCATCAATGCTGGTAATTACTTCGAAACCTTGTGTGTAGGTATCTTCACCGAATTCTTCGTAAAGCTGTTGACGCACCATTTCGGCCACATAGGGTGCGGAGACGGCGACATTACGATTGTGCCTGCGTGCTGTTATGGGGGCTCGGTCAGCCTCATCAAATTCAGCCTGACTTATCATGTTCTCTTTCAGCATATTTTGCAGTCGAACCCGGCGGCGCTCAATCGACCTTATTGGGCTGCTTAGGGGATTGCAACTCGATGGACAGGGTAGCAGTGAGATCATCATCGCGGCCTCGGCCAGCGTGAGTTCACTGACAGGCTTGCCGTAATAGACGAAAGCCGCCGCCCCTATCCCGTCGGCCCCCGCACCGAAATAGATGGTATTGAAGTAGAGCGTGAGAACTTCTTCCTTGCTGAGTTCCTGTTGAATCTGCAGGGCAAACGGGATTTCCTTAAGTTTACGCAAATAGACATTATCGCTGTCGAAGGTCAGTTTCTTCGCCAATTGCATGGTGATAGTACTGCCGCCGCCGAGATTGACGCCGCGGATAAAGCCGTAAAAGCCTCGTATCAAGCTTTGTAAATCCACGCCAGAGTGGGAGTAAAAACGCACGTCCTCAGTGGCTATCAATGCATCGGTGAGAACGTCTGGGATCTCTTCAAAGCTAACCGGGTTGCGGCGGTTACCGATCTCATCAATTAGCCGCATATCCGAGGTATAGATTCGAAGCGGGGTCTCGAGTTGAACATTTCTGTAGGTTTCAGCAGTCGGGAGCAAGGGGGCCAAATAGAGGTAGGCAGCAGTGACCACCATTACCACACCAGCCAGCCCAGCCCCTGCCAGCATTGCGGCCCATTTGAGACTATTCTGAATCTTTGCTTGCACGCGGTTTTAGTTCTCGGTTTTGTGTTGGTGTTCTGGATCTTAAGCCGGGCGGTGGTGTTGGGAGCCCCGGCTAGTTTTGGCCTAAAGCTTTGTCCCTGCTTGTCGTAGGACTTGGCAGTATACACCGGCTTTCATTAATGCGTTGAAATTCCGGGTTTGTTCAAGATTCTTCAGGGGTGGCTGGCAGAGGCGGCTGGCGGATTTCTTTGAAAAATGGCGGCTTGTTCGCTCGAAGACTATCTTGAAGTGACGAGACAGAAATGCTGAAGGGCCAGTATTTTTAGGGCTTAATCCGCTTTTTAGCTGTCTAAACGTGACCTGATTCAAAGCATTCTGAATGGCTTTGCGGCATCATCCAATGGTGAAGTTGTTTATTCTAAAAGCCTGATAATTGACTGAAAACTATAATAATTTTGTTTTTGGCCGATATTTGGAGCTGAAACACTAGAATGTCAGCATGAATTTGCTAACTTTTTGTTATCGTTAGCATTAATTTTTGCTTCACAGGATTGGGTTGATCTTTAGAGCGGCGGCACAAAGGTGCAAAATACGCGGTTAACCTCTCTAAATAACAGTAAGTTGATGAAATCTATTAAAGGGTTACCAGGTGCTGGAAAAGTTGAGAAACATTGGTGCTTTGGGCAATTTTGGCAAGCAAGCCAGTACCTTGCTTGGGGTTGATATAAGTACGACCTCAGTCAAGATATTGCAACTAAGCCACAGTGGGGACAATTACAAAGTAGAGAATTATGTAATTCGCCCGCTGCCTGCTAACGCTGTTGTTGAGAAAAACATCAGTGATATTGATGCGGTGGGTGAGTGTATCGCACAGGCAATTAGTATTCTCAAACCACGGATAAAAAATGCGGCGGTTGCCGTAGCAGGCTCCGCGGTCATTACCAAGACTATCGAAATGAATGCCGCACTGTCTGATTCAGACATGGAAAATCAGATTGTAGTGGAGGCGGATCAATATATTCCCTATCCGCTGGATGAGGTTTCCATCGACTTCGAGCGGCAGAAATTGTCTGAGCGTAGTCCCGATATGGTTGAGGTATTGCTGGCCGCTTGCCGGCGAGAGAACGTGGACTCTAGAGTCACTGCCCTGGAACTGGGTGGGCTCACGGCCAAAGTTGTGGATATTGAAGCCTATGCTATCGAGCGGGCTTTTAGTTTGTTGGCGGGGCAGATCGGTGCCGAGGATGAGCAAACAATAGCGATCATCGATATAGGATCCATGACGACCACATTGAATGTAATCCTCGGTGGCAAAACCATCTACACAAGAGAACAAATGTTCGGGGGCAATCAGCTTTCAGAAGAAGTTCAGCGTCGCTTCGGTATCAGTGCCACGGAAGCGGAAGCGGCGATGAAGCGCGGCGGGCTACCCGCAGAATACGAACATGAGATTCTTGCGCCATTTAGGGATCTGGTAACACAACAGGTTGGCCAGACTCTGCAATTTTTCTTTTCTTCGAGTCACTACAACGAAGTTGACCATATTTTGTTGGCAGGTGGTGTTGCAGCAATTGATGGGCTCTGCGATCTAATTCAGGAAAGTCTGTCTACACCGGTTAGAGTTGCCAATCCTTTTGCGGATCTAATTATTAGCTCCAAGGTTAACAAAACGATGTTACAGAACGATGCGCCTTCCTTGTTAATTGCCTGTGGTCTGGCTATGCGAGGCGAATATTAATGACACATATTAATCTGCTGCCATGGCGGGAAAGACTGAGAGAAGAGCGCAAGCGCGAATTTTTAACTATCCTGGCGGGCGTGGTGTTTATCGCCGCGGGTATTCTATTTTTGGTGCACACTTATATTACCGGAGAGATCAATACCCAGCTGGCGCGCAACGAGTTTATGGAAACAGAGCTGCGCCTGCTCGATGAGCGCGTTACAGAAATAAATCAATTACGTCAGCAGAAACAAGATATTCGCGCGCGCATGAATGTTATTACTGACTTGCAGCGCACCAGACCCGTAATCGTGAGAATCTTTGATGAGCTGGTAAAAACGCTTCCAGAGGGGGTCTATTATCAGAGTCTGAATCGAGTCGACAATACGATTTCTATCGAAGGCCGGGCCGAGTCCTATGCTCGCATTACTGAATTATTACGGGCTTTGGCTGATTCCGAGTGGTTTCAAGAAGTTGAGCTGGATGATATTGCGGCCGCTGAAGATTTTAATTCTCAATCCGAGGCATTTACGTTTTCTCTGAGCTTGAATTTGCAGTTGCAAGTTGAGCAGGAAGAGGGGTAGAAGCCGATGTCACTGATTACAAATATCGCCAAGGATTTAACAGATTTTGACTGGAATGATTTGCAGGATGTCGACACTATTGGCATTTGGCCTGCCCCGGTTAAGACCCTGATAATTTTGATTATTTTTACTGTTTGCATGGCGGGGGGATATTTTTTCCATGTCAAGAATTTGCAGGCCGAATTGCAAAAGGTGGCAGGCGAGGAAGTTACTATCCGTATATCGTATGAGCAGCAGGCGTTTCTTGCCGCAAACCTCGAAGAATACCGGGCGCAAACCGTGCAAATGGAACAGTCATTTACAGAGCTATTGCGCCAGTTACCTTCAGAGACAGAAGTTCCAGGCCTGGTTGATGATGTTACCAATACAGGTTTGGGAAGTGGTCTGGAATTTGCGAATTTGGAATTGCCGCCGGAAGTAATACAAGAATTCTATATCGAAATTCCGGTTAATTTGGATGTGGTTGGCGACTACCATGATTTTGGGACTTTCGTCAGTGGTGTGGCCAGCCTCGACCGGATTGTAACACTTCACGATTTCTCTATTCGTGTACGTGAGGACGCGGTGCTTGATATGAGCATCGTGGCTCGAACCTATCGCTATAAAGGTGAGGATGAAGATGAGGTGGTTGAGTAAATGAGAACCAGCCAGCAGCAGATGAAAATGCTCGCGGTGCTTGCTTGCAGCTTGCTGTTGGTGGCTTGTTCGCGGGGGGATAATTTTTCTGATCTACAAAACTTTGTTAATGAGGTGAGTTCCAGAGCTGGCGTTGAAGTCGAGCCGGTGCCGGAGTTTGATCCCTATGAAGGTTTTATATACGGGGCGGCTGCAAGGCGAAGCCCATTCGAAGTGCCTTTCGTTGTTGACAGTGCGAGTGATGAGTTTCTTGCTCAGGATGTAGAGCCAGATTTTGAGCGGGTGCCGGAGTTGCTTGAAAATCATTTCCTGGGCGAGCTCAGTATGGTCGGTTCGCTAAATGTAAAAGGGGTGTATCAAGCCTTGATCAAAGACAGTTTCGGCGAAGTACATCGAGTAGGGGTTGGGAATTATATGGGTCGAAATTACGGACGTATTAGAAGTATTTCGAAAACCCAACTTAACTTAATTGAAATAGTGCCCAGTACAAGCGGTGGCTGGTTAGAACGACCACAAACCCTCGCGTTGCAATAAATTCGTGAGTTGAGGCAAACAGTATGTGTAACAAAAATAGAGTATTAAAATATCAATTGCCGATGAGTTCCCGGGCAAGCGCTGGTGCGAATAGCTTAGTCAATCGTGCTGCGCTCGCTGTCCTGGTATTTGCTTGTACTTCGCTTGCGTCGGCACAGCAATCCGTGACTCTCGACAGTATTGGTTTTGCTAACCTTCCAGGCGACAGTATCGAAATACAATTAAACTTCGATTCGGCTCCTCCTGACCCGGTTGGATTCGTGCTGGATAATCCTGCTCGTATTTCATTGGATCTGGCAGGTGTGGCCAGTGGCCTGTCACAGCAGCGATTCAATATCGATTCCAATAATGCTCAAAGCGTTATGGTGCTTGACGATGGCAGTCGCACTCGACTGGTAGTTAATCTGGACGAGCTGGTTAATTACGAAACCCGGTTGGCCGGAAATGTATTAACAATCCAGGTCGGTAATGATGCGCAAGCGGGGGGAGTTTCCGCTACAGCTCAGACGACAGCAGGTATTGCCAATGGCGCAAACAATGCTATCACTGATGTTTCTTTCAGGCGTGGAGATAACGATGAAGGGCAGATAGTAATCACACTATCAAGTGATAGGGTTGCCGGTAGCGTTGAGCAAGTAGGAGCCCGCGTCTACGTTGAATTTAGTGACACCGAGGTTCCAAATGATTTGAATCAACGGCTGGACGTTAGCGAATTCGCGACGGCAGTTTCTACTGTGGATGTATTGGGTCAGGCAGGAAGAGCGACGGTCGTAGTCGACGTTGACGGAGCCTATGATTACGTAGCGTTTCAGAGCGGCAATCGATATACGATTAGCATAAGTCCGCCCGTCAGCGAAATTGGCGATACAGCGGCAACAGCTGCCTATACTGGTGAAATTACCGGATTGTCTTTTCAGGATATTCCCGTTCGTTCCGTGTTGCAGATTCTCGCAGATGTTTACGATTTTAGCTTGGTCGCCGGCGATGCTGTATCCGGAAATATAACCATAGTATTGGATAATGTTCCCTGGGATCAGGCGCTCGCGATGGTTTTGCGCACAAAGAATTTGGGCAGCCGACTCGAGGGCAACGTGTTGTACGTGGCTCCCTCGGCCGATATAGCCGCACAGGAACAATTAGAATTGGAGGCGGCTCAACAACTAGAAAATAAGGCGCCACTGTATACGGAATTCGTACAGGTAAATTACGCGGATGCGAATGACATCATGGCGCTGTTAACCGGCTCTGGGGCGGCTGCAGGCGCTGGCGCTATTCCACCAGGTGCTACTGGCATCGGGGCTGCAGTAGCGGCATCTGGCGGCGGTATACTTTCTGCCCGTGGCACAGCGACAGTAGATGCGCGAACGAATATAATCATTGTGCGCGACACAGCAGAAAAACTGGAAGAAGTACGGGCCATGTTGGCTCGCCTGGATGTTGCCGTGAGGCAGGTGCTCATCGAGGCTCGAATTGTAAACGTATCGACTAGCTCGGGTCGCGATCTGGGTATTCGTTGGGGCGGAGCAGGAAGTGCCGCTACTGGCGATAATTTTCGCTATGGCGGATCACAGGCAGCAACCCTGGAACAGGGGAATACTCAGGTCGCGCAGCAACTCGCCTTGCAGAAAGCCCTGCTTGCCGGAGAGGCGGCGAGAATCCAGGCGCTACAAAGTGGAACCGATCCCAGTCTGATACAGTCATTAGTTGATCTGGCTATTTCCTCTGTCGCTATCCCGGTTGGCAGCGTCAGTTTTCCCGATGCGTTGGCAGTCGATCTGGGTGTAGAGGCACTGGGAGCTTCTTCTTTTTCAATCGGCTACACCGGAAATAGTGGCCTTATTGAATTGGAATTGTCGGCATTGGAGAGCAGTGGTAATGGCGAAGTTATTGCAAGGCCACAAGTGACGACACAGGATAAGGTTCAAGCGATAATTCAATCCGGAGTACGGATACCATACCAGTCACAAGCTGGCGGAACAGCAGGGGGTTCCACGACTGAATTTGAAGAGGCGGTATTGTCCTTGACGGTAACTCCACAAATTACCCCGGATGGCAGAATTAATATGGAACTGGACATCCGGCAAGATTCTGTGGCGGCGGGGACTGGAGCGATTCCTGCGATTAACACCAATCAGGTGCAAACCAGCGCGCTGGTTAACAATGGCGAAACAATTGTACTGGGCGGTGTGTTTAGGGAAGAAACTACGAGCACAGAAACAAAGACTCCGGTGCTTGGAGATCTGCCCTATGTGGGAAGACTATTCAAGCGAACGGAAAATGCGAGCCGTCGAACCGAGTTGCTGATCTTTATTACACCAAAGATCATTGCTGATATTAATATCAGGTAATATTGTGAACTTCGGTTGGGTGAGCAGACAGCCCAGCCGGGCTTTGGCTGGATTCCTACCGTTCCCATTCGAGGCTTTTCTTAGTCGCCGTCAGATATCGTTTGTGATTATTTACAAATCTGAGCATACAGATTATGAGTTTTTCTGGAAACATTTTTCTTGTGGGGCCGATGGGAGTGGGTAAGACCACAATTGGTCGTGTTCTTGCGGAGCAGTTGAGTCTCGAATTTTTTGACTCCGATCGAGAAATAGAAGCTTCTACCGGCGCTGACATACCCTGGATATTTGATGTTGAAGGCGAGAGTGGATTTCGGATTCGTGAGACAAGGATGATTGAGCAACTTACAGCCAAAAATAATATAGTGCTAGCCACTGGTGGTGGTGCAGTCGGGGCGAAAGAAAATAGGGAATGGCTGAAGGCACGAGGAATTGTCGTCTATCTGCGAGCCCCCATTAGCCAGCAAGTCGAACGCACCGGTCGGGACAAGAGTCGACCCTTGTTACAAATCCCAAACCCGGAACAAAAAATTCGAGAATTGATGAAGATTCGTGAGCCGCTGTATCAAGAGGTGGCTGATATTATGGTTGATACTCATCATCGTAATCCGAAGACTGTTAGCCAGGAGATTTGTCGACAACTGGATAAGGGTTTGGGTAAAATTTCGGAATCAGAAGTTTGAGCTCAAACACTAACTTCTGATTCAAACACTAACCTCTAATAAAAACGCTAACTTCTAATTCAAACACTAACTTCGAACTTAAGCACTAGCGTCGAACTCAAAACCAGTCACTAACAATGGAAGCGTGGAACTGAAATAAATGTTTACTGTAGATGTGAATTTGGGCGATCGATCTTATCCGATATTTATCGGCGACGGTTTGCTGAACGATGTTGAATTAGTTCTACCCTATCTCGGTGTTGGGCGGGTGGTAATTATTACTAATGATCTTGTCGCTCCGCTTTATCTGGATCAGGTGAAGCAATTGTTTGCCGCGCGGCAAGTTGAAGAAATAATCTTGCCAGATGGTGAGGCGCATAAAAATCTTGCGACAATCAGCCATATATATGATGTGCTATTACGAGGGAAATTTGATCGTAATACTACCCTGGTCGCACTCGGTGGCGGGGTGGTGGGGGATATCACCGGGTTTGCAGCGGCTACATATCTTCGAGGTATTAACTTTATTCAGATACCCACCACCTTGTTAGCTCAAGTCGATTCCTCGGTAGGAGGTAAGACCGGTGTAAATCATGAGTTAGGGAAGAACTTGATTGGCGCCTTCTACCAGCCTCGCTGCGTTATTGCCGATACCAGAGTGCTGAGCACATTGCCGGAGCGAGAAGTGAAGGCCGGCCTTGCAGAAGTGCTCAAATATGGATTGGTCTACGATGCGGTGTTTTTTAGCTGGCTGTCTGAGAACTGCGAGGCGATTTGTCGATCCGATCCAGCGCTGCTATCCCAGGCAATAAAGACCTGCTGCGAAATCAAGGCCGCTATCGTGGCCGAGGATGAGAAAGAGGCTGGAATTCGGGCGCTGCTGAATCTGGGTCATACTTTTGGTCACGCCATTGAGACAGCCAGCGGTTATGGGAATTGGCTGCATGGAGAGACTGTGGCGATGGGAATAGTCATGGCGGCCGATCTGTCCTGGCGTCTGGGCTGGATCGATCAGAGTACAGTTCAACATATTCGCGCCGTGTTAGAGAAAAGTTATGGTTTGCCAGTAATACCACCAGAGAATATATCGGTAGAACAGTATTTGGATTTGATGTTATCTGACAAGAAGGCAGAGATGGGCAATATTCGGTTTGTGTTGTTGCGGGCGATAGGCGAGGCTGTAGTCGAAGGAGGCATCGACAAAAATTTACTCGCGGCAACTTTGACAGCTGGCGATCAGCTCTGTATCCAGGGTGAATGAGCAGCAGCGCCCTGGATAAAAGAGAGGCTGTCGAATTTAATTTGCTTGAGGCGGCAGGGGCTCTGGTTGAAAGGAGGCTCTAGATGAAAGGGGGCTCTAGTCGAAAGGGGCCGCGTTGACGAAGCGGCGTGGTCAAAAATCCGACGGATTTTTACTCAGAGATTTTTCCAGGCCAGGTTTTCAAATCTGTAAATCCGCGTCTTGCGCTGGGCATTTGTGTAAATACGCGGCTAGTGTAAAATTGTCCCCCCTTTCGATCCCTGCAGAACTGTTGCCGTCGGTCTGTAGTGGATAGTCTGTAGTGGATAAAATGTAGTGGATAGAGTCGATTTGAAGTGGTAAATAGTGAAGCGAAAGATAATCATGTGGATAAAGGATAAGGTGCTCTGGCTGTGTCGTTGAAAAATGATCGTTTTCTGAAAGCTCTGTTAAGAGAGGATGTAGATGTAACTCCGGTGTGGATGATGCGCCAAGCCGGTCGCTATCTGCCAGAGTATCGTGAGATCCGTAAGCAGGCGGGTGACTTTATGACCCTCTGCCAAACACCTCAACTCGCCTGTGAAGTAACCTTGCAGCCGCTGCGACGCTATGCTTTTGATGCGGCCATCCTGTTTTCCGACATTCTCACAATTCCTGATGCAATGGGTCAGGGTTTGTATTTTTCAGAGGGAGAAGGGCCCAAGTTTAGAAAGGTCATCAGGTCCGCGAAGGATGTGGAGCAGTTGCCTGATGTAAATATCGCCAGTGAACTCTCCTATGTTACTGATGCCGTTTCCCTGATCCGAAAAGAGTTGAATGGCTCAGTTCCTCTGATCGGGTTTTCAGGCAGTCCATGGACCCTGGCAACCTATATGATCGAAGGCGGGGGCAGCAAGGATTTTCGAATCGCCAAGCAGTTTATGTATGATAATCCGGAAGCTATGCACCAGTTGTTGGAAAAGCTTGCCTCGGCGGTTAGCGACTATCTCAATGCGCAAATCAGGGCAGGCGCTCAGGCCGTACAAATTTTTGATACCTGGGGTGGAATACTTACCCCTGCCAGTTATCAGGAATTTTCTCTGGCGTATATGAACAAGATCATCGCCAGGCTGCTGCCTGAAAATGAAGGTCGCAAAGTTCCGGTGATTGTATTCACCAAGAATGGCGGTCAATGGCTGGAATCGATTGCCGACTCTGGTTGCCATGCGGTCGGTCTGGACTGGACCACGGATATCGGTACAGCGCGCAATCGAATCGGTGACCGGGTTGCCCTGCAAGGCAATATGGACCCCACTATGTTATATGCCTCTGCAGAGGCGATTCGTAAAGAAGTCGCTTCAATCCTGCAAAGCTTTGGGAAAGGCAATGGCCATGTGTTTAATCTCGGTCATGGAATTACGCCGGAGGTGAGCCCGGATAATGTAGCGGTGTTTGTTGAGGCTGTACATGAGTTCTCACATCAATACCACGGCTGAGCAGCAAGCGACGGCAACGGCCTTTGTCAGCCTCGGCTCCAATCTCCCTTCAAAATTTGGCTCGTGTGAGGCGACACTGCGAGCGGCGATTCGTTGTCTTGCCAGCCTGAGTCGAGCCGCTCCAGTCGTCTCATCCCTGTACTTGACGCAGCCGATCGATTGTCCACCGGGGACACCTGATTTTGTCAATGCCGCGGTGGCGTTGGAAATTCCTGTTGGCCAGTCTCCGCAGGACTTGCTGGCTAATTTACTCAAGCTCGAGACGGAGTTTGGGCGGCAGCGGGGTGACCTGCAGAATCAGCCGCGCAGCCTGGATCTGGATCTTATTACTTATGGAAATCATATAGTTAGTGAAGAATTTTTAATATTGCCTCATCCCAGAGCAGGGCAACGGTTATTTGTACTGCAGCCAATTGCGGAAATAGACGCCACCCTGGTGCTTCCCGGCCAATCTCGGACCGTGGCGCAGTTGCTGCGCCAACTCAGTCACTCACAGGCCCCGTTGAGGCGCATGGAAGTGACCTCAACACATTGATATTCATGCTATTAGTCCGAAAACCGCAGTTCGCCAGCCGCCGTGCAGATAGCGCAGAATGCCTTCATAACCGGCAAATTTTTGCGTGAAAGCAATACTAATTCAGTTGCTACGGTGCTAAAATTCGGCAGTTGCTTGATAGATAAAGAGCGACTCCTGTAGTTCAATGACAAAGCTTGTAGCTCAATGACAAAGTTTGCAGTTCAATGACAAAGTTTGGCGAAATAGTGTACTGATAATGCAATTTAAGCTGCCACAAATTATCCCGATCTTACTCGCGGCTATTAGCCTGCAGAGCCCGTCTGCTGTGGCCCAGAACGACTATACATTAATTGCAGAGCAGGCATTAATTGCGCAGCAGAATAGCCCAACGACTTTTCGCATAGCCCCGGCAGGTTCGGCACTCATTGAAAATACGCCGTTATTCAGCATTGTCCGCTCCGTTGAGGAGAAGGATTTTCAAGGTGCAATGGTCGAAGAAGCCCTGAATTTCAATTTGGGCCTGCAGCTGGAGCCGATATCTGGACTGAGTGTCCGCGCCGATGCCTGGCAGATGCAGATAGACCAAGCGCCCGCAAAGGGTGTTGATAGTAATGACAGGCAGACAGGTTTTCCCCGGCTCTATCTGGATGATTCACAGATCAATGAATTCAATCTTGAGAATCCCTTATTGGGTAGCAATATTGAATCAAATGGCTTTGATCTCGGCGCTTCCTATATGTGGGATACCAGCGGATTTGGTCAGTTTGTATTAAGTTCGAAGACCACCTACGTGCAAGAATTCTCAAATACCGGTAGCTTACTGGAATACGCCGGATCTGAAATTTCGACTATCGATGAAAGATTGATTAGTCCCGAATTGCAAAGCAGCCTTATGCTTACCTGGCAATTTGGTAATCACACGGCGAGCGCGATTACTAATTATTTTGATTCCTATAAGGACATTAGCGAATTGGACATGGATGAAATCAACGAGTTGGTGGATAACATCACAACTCTGGACCTGCAATATGGATATAGCGTAAAAACGGGGTTTAAGGATCGGGCCATTATTTCTTTCGGTATTCGCAATATCTTCGATGAAAAAACAGCGCAAATACTCAATTCCACAACCCGAATATTGGATCAGAATGGCCGAGTGGCCTATGGTTCGATTAAATATCAGTTCTAGTCAGTCGCCGCTTCGGCAAATTCCCGCCGCGCACTACTCCTGCTTTTCAAGACAAAAATCTCGAATGCTTCGAGCTAAATTCTGCCGTGTAATAATATCCTGGTAAGTTCGAGAGCCTATCTCGAATCCCGATCTATTTCCCGGCTATCCATTGGCAAGAAAAATATTCGTCTCCCATGGTTTTGACTGTGCTTAAGGTTTAGAGAGCGCTCAGCTATCGAAACACAACGCTGTAGTTCCTGGTGCTAAATTATGCAATGCAGAGTTAAAAGAAAATCTACCGACTAGCCCGTGCCAGGCACCAAACGTCGACCCGGCGCACGCCATGTTGTTGCAGTACTTTGGTAATGGCCGCAACTGTTGTCATGGTTGTCACAACATCATCTAAAATGGCGACGAAGTTAACATTCCGCAGAAGGGATTGATCTGCCACGGCAAAGGCATTGCTTAAGTTGGTTTTTCTGGATTGCGCGGAACTCAGCTCGATCTGCGGCGTAGTATCTCGAATTTTGCTGATCGCGGAATAGGCGAGCGGGATTTGGCACTGCCTGGATACCACTCTGCCAATTTCAATGGCTTGATTAAATCCCCGAATTCGAAGGCGATTGCGATGCAGCGGAACCGGGATCAAAACCTGCGGCTTTTGCTGATTGCTATAGTAGATCTGCATTTCTCTGGCGAGGATTTTAGACAAGGAGTATCCCGAATCGAATTGTGCCCTGAATTTAAAATTAGTAACTAATTTGTCAATAGGTGAAACATAGGCAAACACAGATCTACAGAAATTGAAGGCAGGAGGATTGAGCAGGCAATTACCGCAACTTATGTCGATTAGGGCGCTGCCCCATTGCTCGGTGCCACATCGCTGGCAACTTGTCTGCATTCGCGGTAGTGCGGATTCGCAGTCGGAACAAATACTGTAATTGTTGGCACAGCTTTGACCGCAGACCACGCAGGCAGTTGCGAATAGTTGAGAGAGCATATCGCGTAAGCCCGCGTCG
>JABMOK010000018.1 GCA_013204155.1 Pseudohongiella sp.
ATGCAAACTCCCGAAGAAGTGCACAAAAAAGCCAGCGGCAAAATGCAACTGGCTCATTCATAAAACCGTCAACGTATTTTAGGACGGGACAAATTGTTTTCGATCAGGTGTCGAACATAGCCACCAGACAACCTTTGGAATCGGGGATATTATCCATATCCACTGTTCCGCCTGCCATGACAGTGTTTAATGCATCTTTTAAGTAATGCTTGCTGGCACTGTTTTTCTGCGTTTCGTACCCCAGTTGATCGTTAATGGGTCCGCGAAATAAAACTTCTTTAGTTTTTGGATTGACGATAAACACCTCGGCCGTTCGCTCGACTCCCAGAGCCTTCGCTAACACCTGACCCGTATCTTTCATGATTGGGAAATCGATGCCGAATTCGTCGGATTCCTTTTTAATGCGGCGAAGATCGTCCTGGATGTTTGAGTTAAACATCAGGAACTCGATGTTCCTGGAGGCATATTCATCACGCACTTCGCGATAATTGGGTAGCGCGATTCTAGCGATCGGGCAGCCGACACCCTGTACATAGAAGACAATAAAATCCTTGTCGGCATAGGCATCCAAAGAGTGAACTTCACCCCTCTGATCGCTTAACTCGAATTCGGGAATTGAGCGTAGCCAGTCATCTGCAGCGGCGGTCATCGATACCAATAACGCGGCACAGAATATGAGTGATTTGTGTAGCATAACTACTCCTGTATCTATTCTATTACCCCATTTGTCTGCCAATGGCGTATTAGCTTGATCGTGTATTTGTCTATCCGAAGGACTGAAATCAACACTTACAGCAAATCCTGATCATCCCGGATTTTCCTGAATCCGGTCTAATCCCTGAAGCCAAACCCTTGTTGATACAAATCAAGGACGGCAGTCAGTCGAAGGTCTCGAAGCCACAGACTTCTGTTATTCGGGCTGTGAATAATAGTAACAACATTTAGCCGCGCATCCCATAGGGGTTTCCATTATTGTCACAGAAAATTGCACATCAAAAAGAGTCAGAATTGACTGGCATTTCTTCATTTAATACCATATAAAACAATAGCTTAAATGGAGAAATCAACATTAAAGGATTTAGTTACTGATAATGCCGGGCTGAGAGGCATGGATTTCCGTTAACAGGCGGTCGGTTAAAAACCGTAACTATGGCTATGGCTATGGCTATGGATTGCTTAAGTATAGGTCAAAAACCGGAGAAGCTAAGCGACTCCAGTTTTTTGTCTTTTTCACGGCCATCGGCATACGGATCGACATCGCAAAATTTAACTGAAACGCGTATAGTGCCTGCTTTGCAATACTGTCCCGGTAAACGAGAATAAACCAAGTCTTATGTCTTCTTCTCTAGCTAAACTTTATAGTGCATTGGTATTTGGCAAGCCCTCTCTAGTCATAGCAATACTGCTTGTCCTCGTTGGGTTTTTTGGCTGGCAGGCACAGAATTTCAAGCTGGATGCATCGGCAGATTCCTTGTTGCTGGAAGACGATCCCGATCTTGAGTATTCCCGGCAGATTAATAATCGCTACGGTATTCGTGAGTCGGTCACCATTGCCTATACTCCCGAGGGGGATCTGTTCAGCAGACCCGAGCTCACTCGCCTCAACAACTTGCGTCTGGAATTGCTGGAAATCGATCGTGTCGAATCTGTCGACAGCATTCTTAACGTGCCGGTGTTTGAAGACACCCCGCTTACTGGTATATCCGAAGACTATCTAACGCTCATGGACGAGGAGATAGATCTGCTTTCGGCGCGGGAAGAAATTGTACACAACCCGGTTTTTCGCAACGCAGTAATTAGCCCGGATGGAACGACGGCAGGTATGTTGGTAAGTTTCACTATCGATGATATTTCCCGTTCATTGCTCAGTCGTCGCACCGAATTAAGAAACAAAGCAAGAGCAGAAATGCTAACGGCGGAGGAATCCCAAGAGCTGCGACAGGTAGAGGCAGATTACGCGGAGCATAGCGTGCTTGCAGCGGATCGGCAGCATGCAAACATCGCAACTATTCGCCAGACCCTGGATAGATATCGTGACGGCGCGCAGATCTATCTGGGTGGCGCGCCGATGATAGCCGATGATCTGGTTACCTTTGTGCAGGGAGATCTGAGCAGTTTCAGTTTTGCCGTAGTTATTTTAATTATCTTTGCCCTCGGACTCATATTCAGAAAAATTCGCTGGGTTGCCTTGCCACTCGCCTGTTGCGCCGTGGCTGGCATTATCATGGTAGGTTTTTTAGGTTTGATGGACTGGCGGGTCACTGTAGTCTCTTCCAACTTTATTTCATTGCTTTTGATTATTACTATCTCTCTTACTGTTCACCTGATAGTTCGCTACCGGGAATTACGGGCGACCAGGCACTTTAGCAATCACGATAAACTCTTACGTCATTCTGTATTAAGTATGTTTCGGCCTTGTCTGTATACCGCGCTCACCACGGCGGTCGCGTTTGGCTCGTTAATCGTTAGCGGAATATTACCGATCATCACGTTTGGCTGGATGATGATGATGGGCGTCGCCACCGCACTCATCGTGGCATTCACTTTATTCCCGGCGATTCTAAGTTCTATTAAGCCAGACGAAACACAACTGTCTCCCAATTTGAGTTTAAATCTAACTTCGGGATTGGCAAAGATAACGGATACTCTCCACACAAAAATATTGTACATCTACTTGTTGGTTGTGTTGTTTAGCGGAATTGGTCTGGCGCAGTTGCGCGTTGAGAATAGCTTTATCGATTATTTTCGCGAGAGCACCGAAATATTTCAGGGCATGACCCTGTTCGATAATAAGTTGGGGGGCACTCTTTCCTTTGATGTGGTTGTAGACCTGCCGAAGTTAGAAGAAGAATTCGATAATAATTTTGATGATGGCTTCGGATTTGGTGACACCGATGATTCCAGCGACAAGGCCTACTGGTTTACCGCGCCCAAGATGGAGATGGTCAAGGCCATACATCAATATCTGGATAATGATCCGCAGACTGGCAAGGTACTTTCCTTTGGCGCCGTTATCGAACTGGCAGAACAGCTTAACGGCAATCAGCCCATAGATGGCCTGTTGTGGGCTGTGCTCTATAACCGCATTCCCGAGACGCTAAAAGCCACGGTATTAAATCCCTTCGTCTCCATCGAAGATGACCAGCTGCGCTTTAATGTCCGAATTATCGAATCGGCTGAAGATTTAAACCGTAACGAGCTACTACAGCGCATTGAAGCCGGCCTGCAGGAAGAATTCGGATTCGAGGATGAGCAGGTGCAGTTAACCGGCATTCTGGTGATGTATAACAATGTTCTGCAGAGTCTTTTTAAATCTCAAATATTAACCCTTGGCGTGGTTATGCTGGCAATAATGCTGATGTTTCTCACCCTGTTTCGTTCATTCAAGATTGCCCTTATTTGTATCATTCCAAATGCCATAGCGGCTGGATTTGTGTTGGGTATTATGGGTTGGCTCGGTATTCCTCTGGATATAATGACGATTACTATTGCGGCCATATCAGTAGGTATCGGCGTAGATAATACCATTCATTATATGCACCGCTTTAAACGGGAGTTTCCACGTTTCGGCAATTACCGTGACACCATGTTTTTCTGCCACAACAGTATTGGCCGCGCCATGTACTTTACCTCACTGACTATTGTCGCTGGATTTTCGATTCTGGCACTGTCCAATTTCATCCCCACTATCGTATTCGGCCTACTCACCAGTCTGGCCATGTTGGTGGCGCTGATAGGCTCATTAACCTTGTTGCCGCAGCTGCTGATCACTTTCAAGCCGCTGGGAGATGAGACTCAATCATCCTCAGAAAGTATTTAGCGAATTCCGCTAACTAGCCTCAAACAAACATCGCCCGAAAAGAAACGGGACAGGGGACACTAATAAGATAATAACTTAACTTCCAGATGCCCAGAGGCTTCCATTTCAGTTGGAAATATTCAACAAGAAAAGGCTTAAGTTATTATCTTATTAGTGTCCCCCCTTTTGCTTATTAGTCCCCCCTTTTGCTTACGAACAATCAGAGCCGCAGGCTCGTGAGTAAGGAATACCTCAGCCTCTGGCGAGCAGATTAGAAAAAGCCAACAAAGTGTTTTAAATCGCGCGCATTGCGCGAAGTAAAATGGGAACTGCAAGCGCTGGGTTAGAGACTCGTGTTGACTCAGCGATAAAAGCGTAGCACCGATTGACCGAGGGAGACCGCTTTTTGGGCTCCCGACCGATTGAGGGTACCCCGGAGGGGTGCAGGCTGCTGAGACAACACGAGTCTCTAACGTGGCGCGTTCTCGCAGCATCTTCTAGGCTAACACGTACTATTTAGGCGCGACCGTAGGACAGGGGACACTAATAAGATAATAACTTAACTTCCAGATACCCAGAGACTTTATTTCAGTTGGCAATATTCAATAAGAGAACTCTTAAGTTATTATCTTATTAGTGTCCCCTCTTTTAGTGCTCTTAAGTTATTATCTTATTAGTGTCCCCTCTTTTACCTCTTTTACCTCTTTTACCTCTTTTAGTGTCGTGTTGACTCAGCGATAAAAGCGTAGCACCGATTGACCGAGGGAGACCGCTTTTTGGGCTCCCGACCGATTGAGGTTACCCCAGAGGGGTGCAGGCTGCTGAGACAACACGAGTCTCTAACGTGGCGTGTTCTCGCAGCATCTTCTAGGCTAACACTTACTATTTAGGCGCGACCGATAACTGACAAGCATTCAATTCTTGTGGATATATCTCGGGCTCATATAAAGGCGACTACTGCAGATATTAAGGTAGTAAGCAAGATTGATTTTTGGGCGGGATAGTCGTAGGCTCAACGACAGCCATTTAAATAAAAATAGCAGAATTATCAGGCTTGTAGAGCAGTGCTCCAGAGTCTATTTCTAAACCAGTCGTGAGCATCCAGTAGTCGCTCGCCTCCCCCACACAATCAAAGGGAGTCTAAACCCGTGAATCCTAAAATTACGCGTAGGCGTTTTATCAAAGGGGTAATTTACTCGGCATCCGCTGCAGCATCCGGTGCCGGAGTCTATGTTGCTACCGCCGCCAGTAATCGATCGAACGGCGCCGTTGAGCGTCTAATCTCGATTAACGTCAATGGTCGTACCCGTCGGGTCGATGTTTTGCCACAGGAAACTCTGGCCCATACCCTGCGTTATCGTTTAAATCTTACCGGTACAAAACTGGCCTGTAATCGCGGTGAGTGTGGTGCCTGTACGGTGATGATCGACAATGTCGCCAATTATTCCTGTTCGCTGCTAACCCACCAGGTTAAAGGCAGAGAAGTGACTACCGTCGAAGGTCTGCGGGCAGCCGATGGGACTTTGCACCCGGTGCAACAGGCGTTCATTGAGGAGCTGAGTCCCCAATGTGGTTTCTGCACACCGGGTCAGGTGGTTTCAGCCGCCGCGTTATTGATCGCTAACCCTAATCCAACCAGAGAAGAAGCGCGGCAAGGCCTGTCCGGAAACCTGTGTCGTTGTGGCGCCTATGATCACTATTTGAATGGCGTGATGCGCGCTGCGGAGCTTATCGCATGACTTTTATGCATATAGGAAAAGATTTCTTACCCCCTGATGTCGAAGGCAAGGTCACAGGCGATGCCAAGTATGCCGAGGATTTTCGTCGAGAAGGGATGGTGTTCGCCAGATTGTTAACCAGTCCAATGCCCAGTGCCAGGATTGTCAGTATCGACGCCTCGGCGGCGCTTAGAATGGATGGGGTGATTGGTATTATTACGGCCGATGATTTGCCCCCCTCCGCACCGCCGGCGAATCCTATGCTGGCCAGCGAATACGTGACTTATGTCGGCCAGCCAATCCTGGCTATCGCGGCGATTTCCGAGCATATTGCCGAAAATGCGCTGGATATGATCGAGATTGAATTTGAGCGCCGGGACTTTGTAACAGATCCCCTGGATAGCCTTGTTGAGGGAGGCCCTAACGCCTATCCTGAAGGCAATGCCATGGTGCTGACTCAGCCTGAAGGCGATGAAAACACCGCCTCGGTGGGGGTCATTTCACCGGTAAAATGGCCCGCTGCAGAGATTGAAAAACTTCGCCTGGGCAAGGAGCCTAACGGTACCTTCACCGCAGGTTGGGAGTACGGAGAATTAGAAGCCGAATTTGCCAAGTGCGATGTTATTGTCGAAGAGTCGTTTGTTACTGCCGGCGTTCCTCATCATTGTATGGAGCCGCGGACCAGCATGGTGTATTGGGAAAATGGTAAATGCTATTTTCATGCCTCAACCCAAAGCCAGAGTTCGGTGAACAATGGTCTGGCCGCCATGTTAGGTATAGCGCCAGAAAATCTCTGCATAATTAATGAGAACACCGGCGGTGGGTTTGGCTCCAAGGGCACTAGCTACCCTACTATGGGTGTTGCGGGTAATTTGTCGAGACTGCTGAATCGACCGGTGCAACTTCGGATAACCCGAGAAGAGGAGTTTTACATCGGCGTTGGTCGGCCGGGCATGCAGGGCTGGATTAAAATCGGTGCTAAGGCCGACGGTCAGGTAGCGGCGGTGGATGTGATAATCATCAGCGACGGTGGTCCCACAGGACAGAATAGTGCATCTTCTTCAGCCGGACATATCTCGGTTTTGTACCAGCCCGATGCCATGCGCTTGCGTAATATTCCTGTCTTTACCAATACCGCACCGCGGGGTGCGCAGCGTGGTCCTGGACAAAATGAGATGGCGGCCGCGTTGGCGCCGATCATGGATAAGGTGGCCAATCAGCTGGGTATGGACAGAGTCGCCTTCAGGCGTCTTAATGCGGCCAATAGCGACTCCGGTATCTATGAAGATCAGGGCCCCGTCACCAGCGCCTTTATGCGCGAAGCGATCGACAAGGGGGCTGAGATGTTCAATTGGCAGGCGAAGAACAGCCTGCCACGACGTCGCGGTAATAAGCTGGTCGGAATCGGGGTCGGTCAGGGTTATCACGGCGCCGGTGGTTACGGCTACGATGGTCTGCTGCGAATTCTTCCTTCCGGGAAGATAGTCATCCACAGCGGCGTAGGAAATCTGGGCACCTATTCCTATGCGGCAACCTCGAGAGCCGTGGCCGAAGTCTTGCAGTGCGACTGGGGGAATTGCGAGATCGTTCATGCTCGAACGGACCTGCATTTGCCTCACAGCTCAACTCAGGGTGGAAGCAACACCATCTTTACCCACAGTCGCGCTAACTATGTGGCGGCGGTGGATGCGCTTAACAAACTGAAGGAAATAGCGGCGGCTGAATTTGGCGGCACAGTAGATGACTACAGTATTGCCGAGGAAAGGGTTTTTAAAACCAATGATTCCACAATGGGCATGAGCTATGGCGAAGCGGCGCAAAAAGCCATTGAATTGGGTGGTCGCTACAGTGGGGCCGAAACCCCTGACGACATCGATCCGATTACCCAGCGAGCCGTTGCCGGCATACAAGGTACAGGCCTGATTGGGGTAGCGAAAGACAATCTTGAACGCAAGGGTACGCCACCAGGAGAGATTGTAGGCTTCGTGGAGATTGAGATCGACATCGATACCGGAAAGATAGAAGTGCTTGATTATCTGGCGGTCGCGGACTGCGGCACGGTCATGCATCCGCAAGGTTTTTCCCAACAAATGAACGGCGGGGGTGTTTGGGGCATCGGTATGGCGGCGTATGAACGTCATGTCTACGATCCACAAAATGGCTTGCCGGCTAATTTGGGCTTATATCAAAGTAAACTGCCCTCGATGCTGGATGTGCCAGCGACTATGGCAAGTGCGGCGGCAGATATTCCTGATCCTTTTAATCCTATGGGTGGAAGAGGCATAGGCGAGCCTTCACAGGGTTGTGCGGTAGCGGCAATGACCAGTGCCATAGCCGATGCCTTAGATGGGCATTTGTTCAATCGGGTCCCGGTAACGTCGGATATGATCGTAAATCATGTCGCGCAAAATACGGTGGATTCTGTGCCACTTAAAATCAACACATTCTGAGGCGACTGTTATGCGATCACACGATGTTATGCCAGACATGGATCTGTATCAGCCGATACAGGTCGAAGACGCCGTCGCCTTAGCCGGTCGCCTTGGTAGCAGAGGCTGGCTGTTAGGTGGAGGTCAGGATACCTACGGCTGGTTAAAAGACCGGGCAAAAACCGCCGATGCCATGATCGATCTGAATGGTATCGAATCGCTGCGTGGTATCAGCGAGACGGCCGATGGTATCGAGATCGGCGCACTCACCACCTTAACCGAGATCGCTACTAACCCACTTATTAATGCGCGCTATAGCCTGCTTTCTTCCGCGGCGGGAAGAGTTGCCAGCCCGCAAATTCGCAACGCCGGCACACTGGGCGGCAATGTCAGTCAGGATGTGCGCTGTTGGTATTACCGCCGAGGATTAGATTGCTATCGAGCCGGTGGCAATCTTTGCTATGCCGATACGCCGGAAGGCATGAACAGGGAGCACGCCCTTTTTGGGGCGAGTCGCTGTGTTGCCGTGAATCCCTCTGATACGGCTCCGGCGCTGGTTGCCTTGGAAGCCAGCATGGTGATCAACAGCGTCGATGGCGAAAGGGTAATCTCGGCAGAAGACTATTTTGTCGGTCCAGCGATCGACATCGAGAATACGACTGCACTGAGAGTCGGTGAAATATTAACGGCCGTGCGCATCCCTGCAACCTGGGCGAATGCGACTTTCTATTTTGAGAAAGTAGCGGATCGTAATGTATGGGATTTTGCTCTGGTGAGCATGGCTGTAGCGATGCGGGTCTCCGGCGATACTATTCAGGAATCGCGGTTTGTCTGCGGTGGCGTGGAGTGTAAGCCCAGGCGCTTACTGGAAGTGGAAGACGCGGTTAGAGGAAGGTCGCATGATGCGTCGACGACGGAGTTGGTCGCTTCCTACGCCAGCAGAGGGGCTCGCCCCTTGGCACACAATCAATACAAAGCCCCTTTAATGAACAATTTGGTGCGGCGGGCGATTGAGACGGTTTAGAATCGGGCTAGAGTCAGGAGCCTGAAAAAAGTTTAAAAGCCTGTAACAGGGGACGGACGGATTACTATTTAATCCCCCGTCCCCTTCTTTTTGCTATTCTGCGAAGTGGTTCTGCGAGGGGAAAGCATAAATGGCTTATTCTATGCATGAAAATATTCGATCGACTTGTCAGTTTAAGGAAGTAGAGCTTGAATTAGCGCTCGAGGGTAGAATAAGTGAAGTTAATACTGGTTTTTTGTACGACCCTATTGGGCATGGTTGCCTGCGGCGAAGTCGGAAGGACTGAAGCGCCAACTGAAGAAACTGTCGTCGAGGGTTTTATGCAGGACGCTTCTGCGCTGGCCAGGGGTGAAGCCCTATTCGAAGGATCTTGTGCTGGTTTTTGCCACAATCTTGAGCAAAGTGCTAGCGACGCGCCTTCATTATTCGATTGCGAGTGGAAACATGGCGGCGCGGATCAAGAAATATTTGATATCGTTACGGTTGGAGTGCCTAATACGCGTATGGTTGGGTTTGGTTCGAATTTTCCAGAAGGCGACGATGATTTGTGGAAAATAATTGCCTATCTGCGAATCAATCAGCAAGCCTGTAGTTAGGTTTTAGCGAGAGTTAGGTTTTAGCGAGAGTTAGGTTTTAGCGAGAGTTAGGTTTTAG
>JABMOK010000180.1 GCA_013204155.1 Pseudohongiella sp.
CTGATACTGATACTGATACTGATACTGATACTGAGATTGATAAGGATAGCCCTATGAACAATTTAAGCACTACACAGCGATATGCCCCCGTATCAGTCGCGCTACACTGGCTGATTTTGCTGCTCATGGTGGCCATCTATGCAAGTATCGAATTGCATGAGGCGATACCGCGGGGCAATCCGCTAAGAGGGGCGATGGAAGATTGGCATATTTATTTGGGACTGTGCGTGTTCGCTCTGGCGATCTATCGCCTGCTGGTAAATCTCAAACTGAGTACCCCGCCGATTACGCCTACTCCTCCGAGCTGGCAGCTGACGATCTCCAAAGGCTTGAAAGTGTACCTGTATATCTTGATGCTCTTAGCGCCTGTATTAGGCTGGTTGTATTTAAGTGCAAATGACGAAGCCATCAACTTATTCTTCCTGCCTCTACCGCCGATTGCGCCAGTCTCCGAGGCGCTGGCGGATTTTGCCGCGGAAGCTCATGAGATTATGGGGCTTTCTGGTTATCTGTTTATTGCTATCCATGCGCTTGCGGCGCTGTATCACCATTACCTGGTGAAAGACGATACGCTGCGACGTATGTTGCCGAAATTTTTAGCGCGGAAATCCTCATAGATTAGTCATCGAGCCCCGTAAGCATGGTAGGCTAATCCGTTATCAGGGTCTCCATGCAGGGAGTTTTGAAATGAACAAACTTAATCCGGGTGATTTATTTCCCGATCTCACTCTCAAGCTCGTAGGCGGCAAGACGCTTTCCTTGCCTGGCGATCTGGAATCCCCGATGACCGTGGTCCTGTTCTACAGAGGCCACTGGTGACCCTTTTGTCTCCGGCTATTGGCTGGTTATGAGGAGCGCCGTGATGCGTTCCGGGAGCAGGGGGTTTCTATCATCGCTGCATGTGTTGATACCGAGGAAGAAACCGCGAAGGTAGCGGCCGATCTCGGTTTTCCTGTGGCCTGGGGTGTGAGCCGTGAAGACGGTAATGCGATTGGCTCCTGGTGGGAGGAGCGACGCGATCATATTCAGCCCAGCGAATTCGTCTTGTCCCAAAGCGGGAAGGTGCTGTTTTCGACTTATGGCAATTCGCCCGTGGGGAGAATGGATCCTCAGGAGACTCTGATCCTGATCAAGTATTTGAACGAGCAACGGGCCAAGGCCTCGCAAGCGGCAGAGTAAGGAAAGGGTATTGCAGAGGATTAGTCAGCAAATTTCGCGACAGGATTTGCCAGCAGGGCAGCGTCATACCACTCCGCCCTTTGGGACCAGAAAATATTATTTTGCGGTGATAGTTTGGGCTTGCCGTTCAAACAACCGGCGGGAATAATTAATGCTTTGCCGCTCAACGACAAATAAGGCAAGCCTGATCCGCACTCACTACAAAAGGCATTGGATATCATGCGATTCGGAACATCGTATCTTTTGATACTGTCAGCGCCAGCGAGCCAATTAATATTATCTACGCGGGTAAATAAATTCGAAGCATGTGCCGAGCCTGTGGCTCTCTGGCATTGCTTGCAGTGACAGAGATGAAATTTGTCAAATTCATTCTCGACTTCAAATTTTACGTTGCCACACAAACACTCGCCTAGTATTTTGTCCATCGAAGCCTTCCTGTTGCTTTTGAGAATAGGGCAAACGGCTAAATTATAATAACCGGGAAATAGGCATGTTCTATCATAGGGCTGTTATCTCATACAAGGGTAGCAACTACTTCGGTTGGCAAGACCTTGGTGCGGGAGAAGAAAAACCCACGCTGCAGGCAGCTATCCATCAGGTATTGAAGAAAATCTGCAAGTATCAAGAGTGTGGTATTGCTGCGGCGAGTCGAACCGATGCGGGCGTTCACGCTCAAGGTCAGGTGGTAAAATTTGCCCTCCCCATTGAAATTGAATCTGAAAAGCTTCTGCAAGGAATGAATTCCCTATTGCCGGATGACATTCGTGTGCTGAAATGCGAAGCCTGCCAGGCGGGATTTAATCCGAATAGAGATAGCAACAGTAAAAAATACCATTACTACTTTTGTGTGGACCGGATCAGTAATCCGGTGTTGCATGATATCGTTGCTCACGTGCCGTCTATTAGCGAAGGCCAAACTGCCAGTGACAACCAAACTGCCAGTGACGACCAAAAAACAGGCACAATCGATTTAGAGATGATGCAACAAGCGTGTGAGATTTTCATTGGTGAACATGATTTTTATAGCTTCGCGGCCAGAGATGCAAATATTGCGTCGACTGTGCGAAAAATTTCCAGCTGCGAAATATTGAGGGCGAAATTCTCAAGCTTTGGCAATGAGATTTACTGTATGGAGATTGAGGGCGATGGGTTTTTAAAGCATATGGTTCGGTATATTGTTGCCGCCCTGTTTGAGGTAGGAAGGGGGAATCTTGGCCTGGACGATATTAGTGAGGCCCTAAAGGATCGACAACAAGAGAAGCTCTCTGCCAAGGCTAAATCCTGTGGCTTGCATCTGATTGAGATTTGTTACTAAGTCGGCGGTTCGTGTATTGCTAATGAGGCAACGCTAGTGGAATTGGAAGAACTACAGCAAAGGCTTACACCGTTTTGTCGTGCAAAATATGCGGACAATGCAGTTGCGGTGAGCGCTATCTTCAAGATGCCTGGTCACGCCGGTTTTGCTTATGGGTTCTCGGTGCAGAGCAAGGATTCAACCGACAAGTGGTATCTGCGGCTCCCCCCGCCGAACGTAAAATTACAAGGCACGGCCGATGTGTTGCGACAGGTAGCGGCACTCGATGCGATGCCGGATCAGATTCCCCACTGTCAGGTTAAATGGTCGGGCGATGATTCACAGTGGTTTGGTCGGCCCTATTTCATCGTGCCGCAATTGGAGGGGGATGTGGTTCGCCTCGACGGGGCGGGTTGGGTAACAAAACTCGAGCAGGCGGCACGAATCAATATGGCGCGGCAGGCGATTCATGCACTTGTCGCTATTCACCAGGTGGACTGGAGGCAGGCCGCCTATTTGGGAGCCCCGGTAGCGTTTGAAGAAGACGTTACTCGCTGGGATCGCTTCCTTGAAAAAGCCGCCGATCCCCATTGTTTAAAATTAGTGCCAACGGTAAGAGCGTTGTTGTTAAAGCAATTGCCGGAAGATACTCCGGTGGGAATTTTTCATGGAGATTTTCAATGGTCGAATCTGTTTTATTCTCCCCAGGGGAAGCTGCTCGCGGTAATCGACTGGGAACTGGTCGGTGTTGGTGCTGTGTTGAATGACATTGGTTGGTATGCCACCTTTAATGATCCTCAGGCCTGGGCCGATCCGCAGAATCGAGGTTTGTATATGCCTCAGGCCGATGAGCTTATCGATATGTACCTGCATGCTTATGGAAGGAATTTGCCAGATATCAATTGGTATAGAGCCCTGGCGGCTTACAAATTTTCTATTATTACCGGTTTTAATCTGATGCTGCATCGACGCGGAAAGCGGCATGACCCGATGTGGGAAACCACACGCGAGTCCATGCAGCCGCTGCTGGAAAGAGCCTACTCGCTGTTGGCTTAGGGTATTGCAACAGTATTATTTGCCAATTCCAATGCCGATAAAAAAGCTACTGATCCGCTTTGGACTTGATGTTGGCATACACTTTTGAGCTGCCGTCTTTCATCATCAGAATTATATCGTAGGCCATAAAATGATCGCCCATATCCATGCCTGGGC
>JABMOK010000181.1 GCA_013204155.1 Pseudohongiella sp.
AAAAAATGAAAGAAGTTGGAGAATAGGCGTAGTCAGGAGAACGTTGGTCTAGCTGCTTATTAGAAAATTTCTCTCTTTAGGGATTTTTCTCGATTCACCTTTACAGAACCGATTTAACATTTTCCTGCAGATGAACTGGATTTATCGTTCCGACTATAACGCTACTTACTCCGTCTCGGGATAAGGAGAAGCGCAAATTATTTTCAGTTGAATTATTCAGACCATTGCAATCGTGGCCGCTATTCAGCGCCTTCTTAATCAACACTCCCTTATTAAGGCTTTGGGCGTAATCAATAATTTCAGCATCCAGGGTGGTGGACGGGTTATAGGTAACCATCACCACATCCAACAATTCAACGGCTTTGATTCCGCCTTCTACAGATTTAGTCGACATGCCGATGGCTTTGATTAAGCCCTCATCCTTCATTCGATTAAGCGTCTCAATACAATCGCTCGATTCAATTATTTGCAAATCCTTGCCATTGGAATGAATCAAAACTATATCCAGGTAATCGGTTTTAATATCGCGCAGGCTGCGTTCGATACTGCGGCGAGTATGCCCGGCGGAGAAATCGTAGAAAGACTGGCCCCCCGCAAACTCCTCGCCAACTTTGGTGCAGATTACCCAGTCCTGACGATCTTTCAGCAAGCGGCCCAGCTTTTGCTCGCTGCTACCATAGGCCGGAGCGGTGTCTAGTAAGTTAATGCCGAGATCTTTAGCCTGATCCAGTAAGGCGGTAATTTGCTTGTCTTCCGGCAGGGGAAAGGTGCCAGGATATTTGACTTCCTGATTGCGACCGAACTTCACGGTACCCAAACCAAGGCAGGAGACTTCGATGCCGGTTTGACCCAAAATTCTTTTTGCTAACGGCATTAACTACTATTCCCAATAGGCGTCGGCAAGTTCTGCGGACGGCAAAATATTGCTCATTTCTTCTGTATTACTTTGCGCGGATGGGCAGAGTGAGATTCGTGCAAAGTGTCCCATTACCTTATCGGCCAGAGAGGGGGTAAGGGTAAGCTTGGTTGGCCAGGCGACTAGAATATTATCTTCCTCGACAAAGTAAGCGTCTTCCGGGCGATAATTATTATTGATGTCGGCTTCTGCACGGTTAATTGTAAAGCAGTGCCATTCCCCCCCGCTGAAATCCAACCAGGGGAAAAGGTCTTGAATCAATGCCTTTGCCGTTTCGATCTGATCATCGTCATTTCGATTTACCCCGGATTCGGCAAGTTCTCCCCCCAGATACCAGACCGCGAGTCCATCGGAATCCACATGAGAGGTGATCGTAAGTTTTGGCGTTAGGCTGAAGCTGTCTCCGATACAGTGCACAAATACCGGGGGCAGATCTTTTTTCTTCAGGTAAGTCATTTTTAATGGGCGTATTTGTGATTTAGCCGTTTGTAGATCGGCCTTCTCGATTAGCCCCTGATTGCCTTCCCCGGCGCTGAAAATAAATCTTTGTGTGTTGATCTGTATTTCCTGACCTTGACTGGTAATAGTGACCGAATCAATCTTGCCTGCGCTATCACGGTTGAATAGATAGTCGTCGGCGCCAATTTGAAACAGCTGCCCCCGCTGTTTATTTGCTAACACTTCTAATAAGGACGCCGTATCGACAACAAAATCAGGGAGTTCGTAGAGGCTGCCAGATACAGTAGAGGCCTTAAAAAAGCCAGGGTATTTTTCTGCCGCAACGGCTTCGACTCGGCCCTGTAGGCTCTTACTGCCGAGAAAGGTTTTTAACTTTGAGCGCAGGCCAGAATCGGACCACATATAGTAGGACTCGCTTAGCACTCTACAGGCTCTCAGATCGACATCGCCACTGCCGTTTAAGCAGCGACGCCAATAGGCCGGCATGTCCGCAATAACATTGGCCGCCCCTGTGAGTGTGCCGCCTAACGCATACTTAAGACCGCCGTGTATGATTCCCTGGGAAGCAAGGGTTTGTCCGCCACCCAGGGCATTTGTTTCCAACAGGATGGCCTGATAGCCTTCATCCCGTGCCCGGTTTAGCAACCACAGTCCGGCAATACCTCCGCCAAAAATGACAATGTCGGTTGAATAGCTTGTTGTCATTAGTTACCTTAAGGTTTTGCGAGAAGCTCTAAAATCGGCTATAAGAGCCCTTCCCTTCGCCCTACTCGTTTTTAGTTACAAGGGTTTATGAAGTACGCAACGCATCCAGTCAGTTCGACTCGTAGCAGCGTGCATACGGAAAGTATATCGACATCAGGCAGTATTTCCCAATGACAGAAGAAAATCGAAGGTAGGCTGGCGCAACTATGTATCGCATTGTATACAGCCTGATTTTCTATCTTGCCTTGCCCGTTATTCTGCTTCGTCTGTTAATCAGGTCTCTCAAGGCTCCCGATTATCGACGTCGCCTGACAGAGCGCCTGGCACTTAATAAACTGCCTGCGAATTTCGACAAGTCGAAACAAACCCTGTGGATTCACTCGGTTTCGGTGGGAGAGGCCGTAGCGGCGGCGCCGCTAGTTCGTCAGCTACAGGAAAAATACCCCGAGACACAGTTGTTTATAAGCACCATGACCCCGACAGGCTCGGATCGGGTCAGAAAATTATTCGGCGACAGGATTTTCCATAGCTATATACCCTACGACCTGCCCGGAGCGACCACTCGAATTATTAGGCAGCTACAGCCCGCTGTACTCATACTGATGGAAACCGAGCTTTGGCCAAATTTGCTGCATTACTGTCATAAGCGGGGAGTAAAAATTCTGTTAGCGAATGGGCGTATGTCGGAGAAGTCGGCGAGTGCCTATGCGCGTTTCTCCGGCGCCACTAGCAATATGTTAGGCAATATCGACTGCATAGCCGCCCAGGCAGAAGCAGATGCCAGCCGGTTCAAAGCCCTGGGCATGGATGAAGCAAAAGTTCATGTCAGCGGCAGCTTGAAATTCGATATTGACTTGCCGGCAACGGAACGCGCATCAGATTCTCTATTCATCTCAATACAGGACTCCGGCAGAAGCGTACTCATCGCGGCAAGCACGCGTGATGGGGAAGAAGAAAAAGTACTCGCCGCCTTTGCGCAGTGCCTGCAATTTCATCCAGATCTGATTCTACTTTTGGTGCCGCGACATCCAGAACGTTTCGACAAGGTCGCGCGTCTTTGTGTAGAAACAGGATACACAATAGCTCGGCGCAGCAGAGAGCAGTCGTTTGAAGCCGACATGCAAATCCTGTTGGGCGATTCCATGGGAGAAATGCTGGACTACTACAGCCTGGCCGACATCGCCTTTGTTGGTGGCAGTCTTGTGGATACCGGTTGTCAAAATGTACTGGAGCCGGCGGCGATGGGAATTCCTGTGATCACCGGTCCATCACAGTTTAACTTCGCCACAATCTGCGCACAGCTAGAGTCCGCAGGCGCGTTGAAAACCGTTGGTGACGAAACAGAGCTGGCGAGTTATTTAATTGCGCTCTTGACCGATGAGGCGCGGCAGCAAAAGATGGGAGAGCAGGGCCGGCAGCTGGTAGCGGCGAATCAGCACGCATTGCCGTGCTTGCTGAAATTACTGGAGCCTTTGATCGCCGAGCGCCGATAGAGAGATTGCGCTTCTCTGTCTATTCAAATTGGCGTGTGAGATTTTCCACGCCCTCGCGGGTGACACGCACATTGTCCTCTATGCGGATGCCGCCGCAGGCATAAAGTTCATCCACTAACTTCCAATTAATCGTCTTGCCCCGAGACGAGTTCCGCTGCGGCTCCAGTAGTAGCGGAATAAAATACAGGCCAGGTTCAACCGTGAATACCATGTTTTCCGTCATGATGCGGGTGTTGCGCAGCGCAGGCGAATGGGCAGGTGGTGCTGAAATACTGCCGGCAAAATCGATTTGGTGGCCGCCAACATCGTGCACCTGAATGCCAAGTAAATGGCCGACGCCGTGGGGCATAAAAAGCTGGGGAATGTTTTGCGCCATTAGTGCCTCTACTGAATTTGAAGCCATGCAGATACCGTGTTCAATCAGCGCCGCGCCGATGCTGCGCAATGCGCTCTCATGCAGTTCCTGATAGGCAAGCTGCGGCTTAATCTGACTGACTAAAGCCTGCTGCAGATTTTCCATGGCGCCTAACAAAGCCCGAAATACCGGGTGCACATCGTCGCTAACAGAGGTGCGGGTGATGTCAGAGCCGTAGCCGTTTACTCGACAGCCGGCATCGATAAGCAATACCTGGCCGGCGGGGGAAGCCTCGCGACGTTTATATTGATAGTGCAGGATTGCAGATTTCTCATTCAGCGCAACTATGTTGGTATACGGACTTTCTCCTTCGAGAATCGCGCAGGCATTCAAATAGGCGCTATGAATCTGGTATTCATTGCCACCGTTTAGAAAGCAAAGTCTGGCGGCCGCATGTCCCTGCAGGGCAGTCTTGTTGGCGGCACGGAGTTGATCCAGTGCATAGTCGGTTTTTGTGGCCCGACAGAAATCCAGATAAGCGATCAGTGCTCGTGGATTTACCAGAGCCTGATCGATTCCGAGTGAGCTGGCCAGATCGGCTCGTTCCCCAAGAAAGGCAAGAGCTGAAGATTTTAGCTGGGCGCCCAATTCATTCACCGAAGTTAATCTGACCACGGTAAATTGCTCCGACAAATGATCCGCCATCTCGATCGTCTGATCATACCAAAAGTCATCAGGCACAATTTGAAAATAGGTGGGTTTTTCCCCTGCACGAAAATAGACAAATTGCTCTGGCCGGTTCACCGGTAGCCAGTGCAGAAAATGGCCATAAGCCTGAAACGGAATGCCGCGGTCGTCGGCAAAATAGTGTTGTTCGCTGCCGCTGTGAAGAAGTACGGCTTCGACAGGGATGCTCGCTGCCCCAGACGCCTGCTTTCCTTCGACGCCAGCATTAAAGCAATTGATTGCGGCACTGTAGTCGCGGCTGAGTTTGGCGATATGCTCGCCGTAGTTGTTAATGCTTGAGGTGTTAATGCTTGAGGTGTTAATGGTTGAGTTGTTAATAGTCGAGATGCTAGTAGTCACGTCGCGGCCGCCCTGTACATTATCGCTGCTGTCTATATGTTGAGCTGGGAATTATACTGCGTATTCAGCACACAAACCCTGAATAACGGCCCCTTCAGCGAGGAAAACACATGTTAACCGCAATGTTTATGTTAGTCATACTGACAATGGTAATTATGGTATTAACCGCCAGAGTGCGCATCGCATCGGTGCGCGACGGCACTGTGCCCGCAACTTACTATAGTCTGATGCAAGGAGATGAGATTCCTGAATTCGTCGCCAAAACCACCCGTAATTTCAACAACCTGTTCGAAGTTCCAACTTTATTCTATGCCGGTGGCGCGGTCTATCTGGCGCTGGATCTCACTACCCAATTACCCGTCACCTGCGCCTGGGTATTTGTCGCGGCGCGCGTGCTGCACAGCATCATTCATTTAGGCTATAACAATGTCATGCATCGGCTTATAGTGTTCGGCATAGGCAATTTCTCAGTCCTGCTGATGTGGCTGGCCATAGTCAATGGGGCAAACTGAGACGGCTTGCCCTGATAACGCCGCTTCGGTTAGCGTGTGTGACTGGCAAGACAAATAGAAAGACAAATAGAAAGGCAAGAAAGGAGGCAGTATGTCTGACGTAGCCGTGTACATGATTGCAAACCTGGTGGTTGAAGACGCCGACGAATACAGGAAATACGAGCAAGGATTCTTTCCAATACTAAAACGCTTCGGTGGTGAATTCATCACCTTCGATGACAATCACGAAACGCTCGAAGGCAGCACACCAACCGAGGGCCGCGTCATCATCTTCAAGTTTCCCTCGGAGCAAGTCGCAAAACAGTGGTATAAGGATGAGGAGTATCAGGCCCTATCCGAATTCCGCCGAAAAGGCACTACACTTGTAAGCCTGACCATGGTTCATGCCCTGCCTCCGCGGGCTTAGTCGTAAGCAGCAGACTCATCCCCTGCATTTATCTTGTTAACAGGCAAGAACAAGTGAGTGCATGGATTACTACAGCGTTTAGGGAGTGGAAAATGATTAGAACTACAACACCAACATTACAGGGCAGAGAGATAAGCGATTATCTGGGCGTCGTGGTAGGCGAGGCAATTCTCGGCGCCAATATTTTCAAAGACATCTTCGGCGCCATTCGAGATATCGTCGGCGGTCGTGCCGGTGCCTATGAAGAAGAAATGGGTCGCGCCAGAGATATCGCTTTTCAGGAACTGGAGGAAGAAGCCAGGGCATTGGGCGCCAACGCCATCGTCGGCATCGATCTGGACTATGAAGTAATCGGCGCGAAAGGTGCCATGATGATGGTGAGCGTTAGCGGGACTGCGGTCCGGATAAAGTAGATCGGTTATTGCCACGAATAGAGCAACTGGCTTCGAACCAGTTGCTCGCAAGGCCTTCTTTTGATACTTAAGGTTGTCTTATAAATTAATGGCGATGCGCTTCTTCATTTTTAGTTCTCCGTACAGGCATGACATATGCGGGGGAACTTTAAATTTGGGTTGCTGTATTGATCAAAATCCCGTCAGTACGTTTAATTCCTGACAGACTCAGAGCAAACCTGAAAACTCAAGCGGTCGGCCAAAAAGTTTGAGCCCTGAAAGTTTTTACTCTACCGCTTTAGAAATGAAGATAGGAGAGCAAGCCCTATTCATTAGCCCATATCAGTTTTCTAGTTCGCATTATTTTTAAAAGCGATAGTTGATTCCTAGTGAGCTCCAATTGAAATGTTGGGACTCGTTATACTCCAATTTGACTTCAATCCTGTCAGTAATATTGTAGGAAAGACCTGCACCAAACATTAATTCGCTTTCATCGGAAGAGTAATTTATTGGACCGGCAATAGAACCTAACTGGCCCTCTGTTTCCAACCAAAGATACCCAATTTTCCCTATTAGGTGAATCCTGCCCATAGGATAAATTCCTAAAGCGGTCACGGCAAAACCATCGGTGTCAGCTGAACCTCCGGCATCTTGAAACTCAGGTAAATTGATAGAACCTAAATCCAAATAATTTGCTTCAACAGAAAAGTGCTCATCAAGAGAGTAGCCTAATCTTGCTTCAAATCCCGAGTCATTATCAGTTTCTCTCAACAATTCTGTTTCAGCATTTAGATAAGACGCCCCAATATAAAAACCGGAAGATTGCGCATTTGCAAGCGTAGTTGTAAGTAAACCTAGCAAACCCAAGACAATACATTTGTTCATTTCATTTCCCTGAATTTTTAGTTAAAAATGGCATGCGACACTGGAAATTGATATTTTGTAAACATAATCAAAACAAGCTGAACACTACTTTAACACGCCAAGCGGATTAAGGGATTGGATTTCGGCTTGATAACAGTTGGGGCAACAGGGGGCGTATTTTTTCTCTTCAAGCGTTTGCTTTCGGATTGTAAGCAGACACCCAAAAGCGCCCCAAACTACAACCTTCTATCCAATCAAACAAAGGACGTACAGCGCGCTACCATGCGCCCCAATGGGACGGCGGCTATGACTACGTGGTTGAAAAGAAAGGTTTGCCAGAAAAAAGACGAACAGACTTCGAACCAGTTACTCGGCAAAGCGCATTAAGGTCTAAGCATTTTCCCCACTAAGCTGTATTTTCCAGCCAAGCTTTTTCTCGATCGAGGTAATCATCATGCCTGCGATATCTTTTCCTGTCACAGTCTCGATCCCTTCGAGGCCAGGCGATGAATTCACTTCTAACAGTAAAGGGCCATTTTTGGATCTGATAATATCTACACCAGCCACTCTCAGGCCGAGTGTCTTGGCGGCTTTAATTGCCAGGGCTTTCTCGGTAGGTGTGATTTTTACCATAGAAGCCGTTCCGCCTTGATGCAAGTTAGCCCTGAATTCTCCGGGCGCGGCTTCTCGTTGAATTGACGCCACCACTTTTCCGTCGATTACAAAACATCTCAGGTCTTTACCCTCAGCCTCTTTAATAAATTCCTGTACTAGTAAATTTGCCCTCAGCGCCTTAAATGCATTAATAACACTCTCGGCGGCCTTTTTTGTTTCTGCCAATACAACGCCGCGACCCTGCGTGCCCTCGAGCAACTTAACAATCAGTGGTGCACCGCCAACCATTTCAATCAGATCATTGGTATCCATGGGTGAGTTGGCAAATCCGGTGGTGGGAATGCTAACGCCATGCTTCAGTAGTAATTGTAAAGAAAACAATTTGTCTCGCGATTGAGTCACGGCGCTTGAGGAATTAATGGTAAACACATTCATGCCCTCAAATTGTCGAGCCAGGGCGCATCCATAAAATGTGAGACTGGGCCGAATGCGGGTGATAACGGCATCGAGGTCATCGAGAATTTTTCCGCCACGATAGTGCGCTTCCGGCTCGAGTGCATCTATCTTCATATAACATTGTTTGATATTGAGGAAAACCATTTCATGGCCGCGTTCCTCTCCCGCTTCCATAATTCGTTGATTGCTATATAGCTCCTGATTGCTGGCCAAAAGGCCAATTTTCAGGCCACTCTTCTTGTGCTCCTTTTTCCCATAATACTCGGAGAGCTGCTCGGCGCTTATGTCTCCCAAGCAAAAACTAAGTGACGGGTCAACCAACATCCGACCCTTCATAGCTTCTCGGCCCAGTAACATGCGGAAACCCATAGAGTCCCGATTAGCCAAAGTAAGCTCAATATCCCAGCTTAGATTGCCAGCCATAATGGTCGCACTAATTACATAGCGTGTTTCAGAAATACCACTGGAACTTTTTACTAATCTCTTGTCAATAATCGGGCGTTCACAGCGGACAATCATGCGCCGGCTGTTTTGCAGAGGATGAACTTCAAAACTCACCCAGTTTTCCCCGTCCCGACGAAATTTGAGAATATTAAATGCATGTATCGAAGAGGTCTTGGCCCCGGAATCCACGCGGGCTTTGACGGCAGGAAGACCTAGTTCAGGAAACGCGCACCATTCCTCGCTGCCAACGACAACCTTGGTTCCACTTGTGGGCATAATATTCCTTAATGGGTAAATAGCTGAGATCTGGTGAAATTTACGATTTGATGATACCGGAAAGTAATGCGAACAGGAGCTTTTGTCTAGAGGAAATTTGAATAATCCCCCCGGAGCACGCCTGGGTGATTTCAAAGCGGCGAAATTTCCGCGGCCGGGTAGCTTGAATAAAGCAGATACAGGATAGGTTATCCGTATATCTGGCGAGATACAAAAACCTGACCTACACTAATTCAGAGGCATAGAATCCGGAAGTCTTGCTTCTAATTATTGCTTTTAGCTTAAGGATAGTGTCCGCCGATGAACTCCTGTTTGTATCCAGATAGAGCGCGTACAGAATCAAATAAATTCGGTTGCACGCATTTCTCCGACGAGTCTATTAGTAGCTGTACTAAAGCATCGGCCGTGGGAAAATACCCGAGCATTCGACTATCGCAATTCACAAGGCGAGCCTTTTCCGTATTGCTGGACAATTCTTCCTTCAGCATATTCGCCATCCTGATCGAAAAAGTAGCCATCAAATATCACAAGCGTTACTGGATTCGGAGCGCTGATCCTTGCGTTCAATCCCGAAAAGAATATTTGGCATTGGTCTCCATTTTTATGCGTGAATCACTAGCCTCTGTAGAAAATATTCTAGGCAGAAACGCGGTATTTTCGCGCCAGCTGGACTCGCGTCGAGACAACAAGGTGGCGGGAAAAAGAATACTCAGATACTGCAAAGGATTTAAGATCGAGCAGCGGGAAGACTATCAAAATTTACTCCAGGAAGATAAGCGATCCAGAATCTTGGCTTCCTTCCATTTTGGCGATTACATTTATGGAATGAATACTTTAGTGTGTCTGGATAGTCCGGGTCGGGAAAGATATGTGCTGAGTCAAAAGTCCGCTAGTGTTCAGTACTTCAATAATTTGCGAAATGGTCTCGGAGCGCGTGCTGTCGATAGATCGTCAGAATTGCTTTTTTCAGAAATCAAAACCCCGGAACTGTCGGCGCGGCTTAGAAACGGGAATAGCACGCTGGTTCTATTCTGTGACCTGCCGCCAGGCTTCGGGGAGCATGTCGAAATAAAATTTCTGAACAGGATGGCTAGATTTTCACAGGGCCCGGCGATGTTGGCAATAAGCAACAGGACACCCTTATTGCCGGTGATTAATTACTATGATGGCAGGAGCAATAGAATCGCGCTAGGGACGCAGATTGAACCCTGCCTGAATGGCGAAGAAACCTTGCAAGCCGGCGTAAATCGGATCACTCAAGAGTTGATAAGTTTCTTCGAATATTTTTTTAGGAAATATCCAGAGCAATGGCGATACGTGCAAAATCTTCCGGGCTACTTTTTCACACAATAGCCAGTTAAATCAAATTTGCCAATTAGACAAATGCAAGAAGCAATGGACACGGAGGTCCGCAATGACAACAGATGTTTATGCAAAACTGGTTTC
This sequence comes from Pseudohongiella sp., assembly GCA_013204155.1. GTDB lineage: Bacteria > Pseudomonadota > Gammaproteobacteria > Pseudomonadales > Pseudohongiellaceae > UBA9145. The sequence goes on from JABMOK010000181.1 coordinate 10,426, forward strand.
AATCCTGACCACACATTTACCCGATGCCGACACGACGATACTCGCCGATCGCTCACAAGCGCTGGCTGAATTGAATCTGGATTCATTGTCCATTCTGGAAGTCATCTACGAACTGGAGGAATATTTCGGCTTTGAGCTGACAGAACCCCAGCTGCAGGAACTGACTACGATCGATGATCTAATTCGGGCTTTTGATAGCGGCGTTAAGCCAGCGGCCTGAGCTGTCAGGACTCGATTATATGCAAGAGCGAACTGAACTAATTCGAACAGAGGTGGTGTTGCACCAATCAAGTAGATCGTACTCCGCGCCGGTAATCCAGCAAAAGCCCCTGTTTAGGCTGCAAATGTGGCTTTATGTGAGCTTGCTGTTTTTTTTCGTCTTTCTATTAAGTAAAACAAATTATAAAGAGACAGTGACGGCGAGAGGCATTCTGCAACCAGGACAGGGAGCACAGAAAATAGTGTCTCCGGTTAGCGCAATGCTCCGCCGAATCTATGTGGAACCGGGAGATTCGGTGCACAAGGGACAAGTGCTTGCCTCACTGTCGACATCCCTGTTCGATTACTGGGGCAGGCCTCAACAAGAATCTCAAATTCAACAATTTGAATCGGCCCGTGGTTTGCTGAGGAAAGAAATGGCAGTGCAGAGAAGCTTGTACAGCAGATCGATAGCCAAAAATAAATCCGCGATGGAAATCCTGCGGGTGGGTAGAAGCACTATTACGAGAGAAGCCGAGATACTGGCTGCTCAGCTGCAGCTGAGCAAGAGCAAGCTGAATTCTCTTGAAGTTTTGCGCAACAACTCGGCTATCTCACAAAGCTATTTCGATCAACAAACTATTGCCGATCTGGATCTTCGCCTGCAACAGGAACAGATAAACGGGCGCATGCTGGAAATGAAACAGCAACTGCTTGATGCGGAAGGCGCCGAGGAATTTATCGAGTTTGAATTTGAAAAGGAGCACCTCCTGACGCAGAGAGAGCTTGGGGAAATTGACTATCGCATCAAGCAACTAGGCAACCAGCATGTCGTGTCAGTGCTCGCTGCAGCCGATGGGATTGTTGCCGCCGTAGCGGCAGATCAGGGCAAGGCGGTGCTCGCCAACCAGCCGCTGTTCTCCATACATCCGAGGAATGATCAACTGGCAGTAAGCCTCTACGCTCCAGCGAGAGTTCAGGGGAAGCTATTTCCGGGGCAGAAAATCCTGCTCAGCTACGATGCGTTCAACTATCAAATTTTTGGCCGTTACACGGCTACTATCAGTCAGTTAAGTCAGGCCAGTCTTGATCCCAGAGAACAGTGGCTACCCGTGCCGGGAATCAACGAACCAGTATTCAAAATCGCCGCGACGCTGGAGCAGGAGTATGTAGAGGGGCCGGATATCTACAGGTTGCAGCCTGGGATGCTACTGACGGCAGATTTCGTAATTTCCGAGATGTCGCTGCTGAAATTTATAGTTAAGCCACTTCTTGGTCTAAGAGGGAAGGTCTGGTGATAGATCTATTTCATGCAAGAAACTCAGTCCCAATGATTTATCAATCTGAGATGAATGAATGTGGACTGGCTTGTCTGGCCATGATTGCCAATTACTATGGCAAAAAAATAGATATCGGAACCCTGCGAGGACTGTTCAAAATTCCTCCAACAGGGGCTTCGGTTAAGCATTTGCTGCTGGCATCGGATACTGTTGAGTTACAGGGAAGGCCGCTAAAACTCGATCTGAAGGACTTGGGGCAACTTAGCCTTCCCGTTATCTTGCATTGGGATCTCGATCATTTTGTTGTATTGAAAAAAGTGAATCGAAACTCTGTGATAATTCACGATCCTGCGGCGGGCATAAGAAAGTATTTGAAGGGCGAGCTGAGCATTCATTTTACCGGAATTGCTATTGAGCTGTATCCCCTTTCCTCCTTCAAGAAGGAAACACTGGCAGCATCCTATTCCCTGAGACAGCTATTTCAGGCTACGCCGAGTTTCTACAGTTCGGTAAGGCAAATTTTCCTGTTGTCATTGATAATCCAGTTATTGGCACTGCTTTCTCCTCTATACCTTCAACTCGTCATTGATCAGGGGCTCGCCAAAGGAGATATGGATTTAGTTTTTCTGGTTGCCCTGCTCTTTCTTCTGGTATTGGTAGCAAAGACCGCCGTGAGCTATTTCCGAGGCGCTGTATTGGTACAATTTTCCAATCAACTTGGTTTTCAATTGGTCGGCAGTACCTTTGGTCATCTTCTTAGATTGCCACTGGCATTTTTCGAAAAGAGAGAAATGGGTGACATCGTGTCCAGATTTTCCTCTCTGGAAAACATTAAGCAACTGTTAGCGCAGGAAATGGTAACGGCCGTGGTCGATGGAATTTTCTCGCTGATCACGCTGCTTCTCTTATTTGTCTATAGTCCTCTATTGGCGCTTATAGCGCTCGGGTCTGTGGGACTTTTTAGTTTGCTTAGAGTTGTATCGATTCCAGTGGAAAAATCACGCAGGCAGGAGCTGTTGGTTTCCGGGGCAAGGCAACAATCGCGGTTCATGGAGAATATTCGCAGTATTGCTGTGACTAAGGTCTATGCGATCGAGCAGCAGAGGCTAACCCAGTGGCAAAGTCTTTACGCCAGTTTCATCAATACGGCCTGGCGTCTAGGGCACTTCCAATTAGGCCTATCGTCTGTACAGAGTCTGCTATTTGGAATCGATCATATAGTTACAATCTATCTGGGCTCTTCGATGGTTTATGCCGGGAATATGACTGTTGGCCAATTGATGAGTTTCATTTTTCTGAAGCAGCATTTTGCCAACGCGATAATAGCGATGCTGCCTAAATTGGCTGAAATACGCTTGATGAAATTGGAGCTGGAACGAATTTCAGAGATAACACTGCATGAAAAGGAAGCACACATGACAGGAACTTCTCTGCTGCACAGAAGTGTGAAGGGGAAGCTCGAAATACAGGATCTGAGTTTTAGTTACTCCGATGCAGAAGCGCCAATTTTTGAGAACCTGAGTTTTTGTATTGATACGGGAAGCTGCCTGGTAATCACCGGCCGATCAGGCTGTGGAAAGTCAACCTTGCTGAAATTGATACTGGGGCTCGAAATTCCAACGGTCGGCCGTGTCTTGCTGGACGGACTTCCCCTGAAGGATTTCGGCATAGGCGCCTTTCGATCTCAGACGGCGGCAATTTTGCATAGCGATGTTCTTCTCTCGGGAACATTAGCTTACAACATTAATCTCGAAGTAGATTTCGGCAACGAGGAGCGACTGGAGAAAGCATGTCATCGAGCCGGGATTTACGAGGTGATTTGCGCCTTACCCATGGGTTTCAATACGCAAGTCGGGGAGATGGGCGTTAGTCTGTCTGCCGGTCAGGTTCAGCGTATACTGCTAGCGAGAGCATTGTACCGATTGCCCAGGATATTGATTATGGATGAAGCCCTGTCCCATCTTAGTGATGACATTGCCGAGGGACTCATCGTGAATATCAAGCAGATGGGGATCACAATAATTACTGTGACCCACAATCCCGTTTTGCTCGAGCTAGCGACGCATCGAATACATCTTGGGAGAACCAATGTCCCATCTTAACGACATTCCCCGACGCCTTCGATCCCGCAGTGTCAACAAGCGTTAATTGATAGAACTTCCCGATCCAGCAAAATAAACAAGAGAGCCAAACAAGAGAGCCAAATAATCCAGGGTAATTCCATGAAGACAAAAACAAAAGTTTATAGCGCGGGCAAAACCTATTTCGTAGTGTTAAAGGAAAGAACAAGCAGCACTGGATTTTATGACGATGCCTGTTACGCGTTTTACCTGCTTCGTCTAATGCATTGTCTAAATAGCTACCGGGTAAAATTGCATGCCTATTTGCTTCGACCCAAAGAAATCTGGTTATTGATTACGCCTGGAACTCCGACAGGATTTGATTCATTGCAGCGATTTCTTAATCGAGCTTACAGCGACTACTTCAATAATCGGTTCAAACGGTCAGAAAAAGTGTGGAGCGATTCGCCAATTAGTTGTTTGATTCCGGGAGATGGGCTGGTACTCGATTGCCAGAAATTTATCGAGAGAGAACCCCTTAGGACAAAATGTGTCTTACATCCAGGAGAGTATTTATGGTCCAGCTATTGCACCAACTCTTTTAGTCGGAGTGCGTGCCATTTGACATCTCACGTGGCATACAAAAATTTTCTGAAAGACAAAACCAATTGCTTTGGTGAATATAGAGAGTTTATCGCAACGCCCTATACACAAGCCTACTATCTCTATCTTGAGAACAGGCTACTCTATGCAGTCCCAATGTCGGGAAAGAAAAGTGTCGGGAAAGAAAAGTGACAGGAAGGCGAAGCAGCAAGCCTGCTCGCCGTAGTGAAGAAAGACTTCACAACGGCTACTGATAATTTTCCATGGCAGGGCAGGCGCAGAATAGATTGCGATCTCCATACACATTATCAATGCGATTCACACTGGGCCAGAATTTGTTGCTGGCACCGACCTCCATTTTAACACCGGGATAGGCGGCTTGCATTTTGCTATACGGCCTATCCCAGGTTTCATCTAACATATCAGCGAGTGTATGCGGGGCATTCTTTAGTGGATTGTTCTCGGCATCTATCTCCGCCGATTCGACCTGTGCAATCTCCTTTCGAATCTGAATCATCGCATCCACAAATCGGTCCAGTTCCTGTTTCGATTCACTCTCTGTTGGTTCGATCATTAATGTGCCAGCAACCGGAAAGGACATGGTAGGGGCATGAAAACCAAAATCCATGAGACGTTTGGCAACGTCTTCTTCGCTGATGCCGGATGACTGTTTCAACGGCCGCAGGTCGATAATACATTCGTGCGCTACCATGCCGTTACGGCCGGTATACAAAACCGGGTAATGCCCGGACAGTTTCGCCGCAATGTAATTCGCATTGAGAATGGCTACCTGTGTCGCTTTTAACAGGCCTTGCGCGCCCATCATGCTGATGTACATCCAGGAGATAGGCAGAATTCCCGAGCTTCCCCACGGCGCCGCCGATACAGCGCCATTGTCAGCTTGTGGTCCGGACAATTTGATCACTGAATGGTTGGCAAGATACGGTGCCAGATGCTGTTTGACGCCGATAGGGCCCATGCCTGGACCGCCGCCGCCGTGAGGAATACAGAAGGTTTTGTGCAGATTGACGTGGGACACATCGGCGCCGATTTCGGCTGGCTTGGCTACGCCTACTTGCGCATTCAGATTGGCGCCATCCATGTAAACCTGACCGCCATGATCATGTATTATTCGACAGATTTCCTTTACGGCTTCTTCGTACACACCATGTGTCGAGGGGTAGGTGATCATCAGTGCGGCTAATCGATCGCTATGGGCTTCTGCTTTGCTTCGCAGATCGCCGACATCGATATTGCCATTATCATCACAGGCCACTATAACTACCTTCATGCCAATCATTTGCGCGCTGGCAGGATTGGTTCCATGGGCGGAACTTGGGATCAAACACACATCGCGCCCTGCCTCACCCTTGCTCTGCAAATATTTCTTGATCGCCAGCAAGCCCGCGTATTCTCCCTGAGCGCCAGAGTTTGGTTGCATGCTAACAGCATCGAAGCCGGTAATGGCAGCCAGCATGTTTTCCAATTCCGAAATCATCTGCTGATAACCAGCCATCTGATCGATTGGCGTAAAGGGATGAGGTTTGGCAAACTCGGGCCAACTTATGGGGATCATTTCTGCGGCTGCATTTAATTTCATGGTGCAGGAACCGAGTGGGATCATTGCGTGAGTCAGGGAGATGTCTTTATCTTCCAGACGCTTTAGATAACGCATCATCTCGGTTTCGCTGTGATAGCTATTGAAATTGGAATGCTGCAAATAATCACTGCGACGTTGCAGATTATCCGGAATAACAGGAGCCTGTTTTCCGCTGCTGATAGCGCGATCTATGTCAGCAACAGAAAGATTATCGGCGGCGTCGCCAATAATACTTCGCCAGATGGTTTCGATATCTTCGATCGATGTGCATTCGTCGAGACTGATGCCAATTTGATTGTCGCTGTTAAGTCTGTCTACGCGGAAATTGATGCCAGCGGAGTCCGCGCGTTTGACAATAGCGCCGGCCTGCTCCTTGTCAAGTGTCAGGGTCAGGGTATCGAAATAATTTTTGTTAGCGACTTCGATGCCCGCCTGTTGTAATCCAGTAGCGAGAATAGATGTCAGTCGATGTATTCGCAGGGCAATATTCTTAAGTCCTGCCGGACCGTGGTACATTGCATATAAGGCCGAAATATTGGCCAGCAAAACTTGCGCGGTGCAGATGTTGCTATTGGCTTTTTCGCGACGAATATGTTGTTCACGAGTCTGCAGCGCCATGCGGAACGATTGACGTCCGCGGGTGTCGACGGAGACGCCGATGATGCGACCGGGAACGGCTCGCTTGTATTCATCCTTGGTAGCAAAGTAAGCGGCGTGAGGCCCGCCATAACCCATCGGCACGCCAAACCTTTGGGTGCTGCCGGTAACCACATCGGCACCCATTTCTCCCGGTGGCTTGAGCAGAGTGAGGCTCATCAGATCGGCCGCAACGATAGCGATCACATTGTGCTCGTGTAGCCTGGCAATGCACTGAGTCAGATCTTCAGTCTCGCCCAGCATCGATGGATATTGAAAGATTGCGCCAAACAATTCATCAAGGACTACGTCGTTGATATCGCCGATGAATAATTCGAATCCGAAACACTCGGCGCGAGTCTTGATTACATCGATGGTCTGGGGAAAGCAGTGCCGATCAACGAAGAATTTGTTCGCCGTGCGATTCTTGCTGACTCGCTTTGCCAGAGCCATCGCTTCTGCGGCCGCCGTGGCTTCATCCAGCAGAGAGGCATTGGCGAGATCCATGGCGGTCAAATCCAGAGTCATCTGTTGAAAATTCAGCAGGCATTCCAGCCGGCCCTGAGATATTTCAGGTTGGTACGGCGTGTAAGCTGTATACCAGCCCGGGTTCTCGAGAACATTGCGCAGAATCACATTGGGTGTGTGGGTATCGTAATAGCCGAGACCGATGAATGACTTTGTCGGCCGGTTTTTGGCGGCAATGGCTTTCAGCCGGGACAGAGCCGCGTCTTCCGTGAGGGGGTCTGCCAGCGCCAGGGGGCTATTCAACGTAATAGATTCGGGAACAGTATTGGCGATTAACTGTTGTAGCGAATTCAGGCCTAATGTTTTTAGCATTTCCTGTATCTGGGCTTCTCTGGGACCGATGTGACGATCAATAAATTCGTTCTGATATTGCAAGCATTCAAGCGTGGGGGCTGATTCGCTCTGTGCCGCTTCCTTAGAAACAGCTGAAGGGTTTTGAGTTTGCATTACCGTCCTTAAGGAATAGAGAGCACAGTAGTTTGAAAAAACTACGGGGTACAGATTTTGAAAAGCAGGGTTCGACTGGTTTGTTTTTTGATGTCTACTTAGTCATCTTCGCAATGTTCAGAGTAAGCGTCGGCATCCATTAGCTCTTCCAGTTCCATTTCATCGCTGATACTGATTTTGTAAAACCAACCGCCGTCGTAAGGCTCTGAATTTACAGTTTCAGGCGCGTCCATTAGCGCTTCGTTAATTGCAATAATTTCACCCGATACCGGGCTGTAAATATCGGAGGCGGCTTTCACAGACTCAACCACGGCGACCTCATCTTTTGCGATCACGGTAGAGCCAAGCTCGGGAAGCTCTACGAAGACAATATCTCCCAGAGCGTCTTGTGCATGATGGCTAATCCCGACGGTTGCAATGCCGTCGTCGTCGAGGCGGACCCATTCATGGGAGGGGGCGTATTTTAAATTGTCAGGGTATGTACTCACTTGGTTTTCCTCTGCTAAACACTATTTAGTCGAACACTTTCTTGCCGAAACGCACAAAGTTGGGTTTTACAATCCTCACCGGTGTCAGTGTCCCGCGGATATCTACCTGACAGGATGTGCAATTGTCGGGAATTCTAGCCAATGCAATCGAATGCTTCAATGTCGGGGAAAAGCTGCCACTGGTGATAATGCCTTCACCCTTTTCACAGACGACCTTCTGGCCTTCCCTGAGTACGCCTCGTTGTTCCAGCACCAGCCCGGTCAATATCGGCATAGCGCCTGCCTGCTGTTCGAGCCTATGCTCGAGCAGAGCCTCACGGCCAATAAACTCGCGTTGTTCAGGTTCCCAGGCAATAGTCTGCTGCATATTGGCCGCCAGCGGAGACACGGTTTCATCCATGTCATGGCCATACAGGTTCATGCCCGCTTCCAGTCGCAAAGTATCGCGAGCACCCAGGCCAACTGGCTTTACGCCGACGGCGAGTAATTTATCCCAAAGGTCGGTGGCTTGCTCGTTTGGGAAGATCAGCTCAAGTCCTTTCTCCCCGGTGTAACCGGTGCGGGCGATAAACCATTCGCCTGATTCGAAGCCGCTGAAATTTGTTAAGCCTCTGACGGCTGTAGCCTGTTCTTGATCCAATACTGCGCAGACCTTGTCGATCGACTCGGGGCCATGCACCGCAAGAATCGCCAGATGGGGGCGTTCCGCAAGAGAGACACTGAATCCGGAAATACACTGTGTCATCCAGCGCAGGTCTTTATCCCGTGTCGCACAATTCACTACCAGTCGATAACCGAAGCTCATGCGATAGACGATAAGATCATCAATCACGCCGCCCTTCTCGTTTAACATCGCGCTGTACAGCGCCCGGCCCATGGTATCCAGTTTGGCAACATCGTTGGCCAGCAGGTAGCGCAGATAAGCCTCGGCATCGGCGCCGGAAATATCCACCACCGTCATGTGCGAAACATCGAACATTCCCGCGTGGTTTCGCACTTGATTGTGTTCTTCGATCTGGGAGCCGTAATTGATCGGCATTTCCCAGCCGGCAAAATCTACCATTTTGGCGGCGCAGTCCAGATGCTTTTGATAAAGCGAAGTTTGTTGACCCATTAACCAGTAGCCACCCAGGGATTGAGGAAAAAAGCAGGCGTCATTTTACCTACAGCTTGTGCTATTTAATAGCAGTACTTGGCAATAGGATTCGAACACTTGCAGATTCTTGATCCAGCCCTGCTTCAGCCGGTTTATGGCAGCCAGGCATAGCTGAATTTGGCGAAGAGAGTGCGATTGGTTTTCTCTACCGTGTCATAGGCATCGTCCTGAAAACCGGCATCGGAGTAACCGATAAAGAAGCGGGTAGCGGCGTTCACCTTGTAGCTGTACAGCAGTTGAGTAGTGAGTTCCTTGCTTTTCTGTTGCACGGCTTTGATATACAAATCCTGATTGCGCTCATTGTCGGTGTATTGCAGGGTAAATCGGAGAAAGCTGCGGGCACTGAATTGGTAAGTAGTTTTGAGGTCAGTCAGGTTGGCGGTAAACAGTCTTCCGCCATCGACGTCGAACTGTTGCAGCGTGTGGCGTAAATTTAGTTGCATATGGGTGCCCCAAAGATAATTGATACTCGGGCCATAACGCCGGGAATGGCCGATTCGGGTGTTGGCAAAATCAACCACGTCCTCATAGCGTATTTGACTGCTGACCCTGAGATTGGCGGTGGGGGTGAAGCCGATAACGATCTGATTAAACTGCTCATCGAAATATTTGCCATTCCAGTAGGTTTCACTGCCGCCAAACAGGCCATTGAGAAAGGACTGCTTCGGCCCGTTCATATTCAGGAACAATTCGAGCTCTTCCTCTAACTGAAGGCCAGATTGATCTTCCGTTCGGTCGTAATCGAGCGCTACCCGAATGCGGCTAAAGAAATCCTCTCCATCGCCACGCCAGGTCCGCCCCACTGTGGTTACGATGAATTTATAGTCGACGCGATTGATAAAGCCGAGGTCGGCGCGAAAATCTGTTCCCGCGTCGGTGTAGCCAACCCGCCAATCCCAGAAGCGATCGTTGTGGTTGTATTCAATTCTATGACTGCTGTCACTCAGGCTACTCGCCTGGTTATAGCGGTCCTGAATCAGTGTTGGATAGTCGGAGCTGGAATGCATGCTCTGAATCGAAATCGTATCTTGATCTGTTGGACGCAATGCCGCGTCGATGCTGGTGACGGTATTGTTGTAACCCTGGGCGCTGCGGTCGGTTATCACGGCGCCAAGGGTGGAGTTGTTAAAAATATCGATGCGGTAGCGGCCAATGGCGACTTTGCTTTCTTCTTCGCCCAGAGAAGCCACGCGGGAACTCAGGCTGCCCGGGATCAGGAAGCTGGTGTTGGTATCGTTCGCGGCAAGCAGGCCATAGGTGTGATCACCGCTTTTGCCGGTGAGTTTAAGGCCGTAGTCTGGATCGGAAATATTTCGCGTGTGCACCAGGTTCTCGAAGGTATCGAAGTAGTCGGCCCCGTCGAGGAAGAATGTTCGGCGTTCAGGAAAGAACAGGCTGAAGGTATTGTTGATAGTTAACTGTGCGCTATCTGCCTCCACCTGAGAAAAATCCGGATTCACGGTAGCATTCAGATACAGGTCTTGGGTAATTCCCCAGCGGATATCCACGCTGCCTTCGGGATCGATACCGTCGCCATCCCAATCCCCCACGGCAGGGTTGCGATTCTCTACGGCGGTGCTCGTCAGGGTGGGGATTATCTCAAGATTTCTACTGGCCTCCAAATTATCAAAGCCCCTGAGTTTACCTATCTGACAGAGATAGCAGGAAATATCTCTGTCTCTTCGATTGCTGGAAATTCGATTACCTCTACTGCGGGGATGGCTCCGTAACAGATCGATTCCCCAGGTCTGTGCACCATCACTGGGAGAGAAACGTAATTGTTTTAGCGGCAGGGCCAGCTCCACCACATGACCGGTCTCGTTGATTTGGCCTGCACTGTCCCAAATTCCATTCCATGCCGTATCTTCACGCCCGTTCACTTGATCAAAGATGGCATCTCCTTGTACGCCAAAGGGATTGATAAAGAATTCGAAGGCACGGCGTTCGTCATTAAAGGTGTCCAGTACGATGGCAACCCAGTCATCATCCCACATGCTGTCGCGGTCTCGATAGACGGCGCGAATCTGGTTCGGATCATTATCATGGGCGATAAAGGCTACATACAGAACTTCTCCGTCTTCCATCAACAGAGCTTCTGCTTCTACATCGGCCGTGACGTTGTCGCGAGGATTTATTTCAATATTTATCGATACCCGGGTTGCTTGGCTCCATTCGCCTTCGTCGATTTGGCCATCGATGCGTGGTTCTGTGCTAATTCTGGGAATATCGTAGGTGGTAAGGGATTGGGCATTGATCTGCTCTAGCCCCGAGAAGGTCAGTATTGCTGCCGTTAGTAACAAGAGGATAGCAGCGCGGGTCGACGGGGGGGGAGAAGATAATTCCATTTAACTACTACTCATTGGCTGGCAAACCAGATGCAGGCAGCAGCATTAATGGATGACAGGGGCTTGTTTTAAGAAGCATCGATTATTTCATTAGATGCTGGAAACGGGAAACAGTTTCAAGACGCATACTCTTTAATAGCTAGAACATTGACGGGGACCTCGCTCACGGGTCAAAAAGGGGATGCATAAAAAACAGGGCGCTGTTTAACGCCCTGTTTTAGTTTTTCAAGTGCTTGTGAACTTACCGTTATAATTTGGCAGCCGCTTCGAGAACATCTTCGAACGGAGGCCGGTCCTGATAACGCTCTTCAGCGAACTTCGCTTTGATAACACCCTCGGGATCAAGCAGGAATATACCGGGGTAAGGAATTCCGTACACACGGTGTCCTGGCTCATAGTCCAGATTGCGGATACCCAGGGCATTCACGTGCTTAACATTTTCATCGTGCAGCAGGGTAAATTCTATTTCCTGATCTTCTTCGACGGTCTTTAAAAACTCGACCGGGTCATAGGTAATGGCAACAACGGATATGCCCATTGCTTCAAACTGGTCGCTTATCTCTGTCAGCTGCACGAGCTGAGCTTTACAGAAGGGTCACCAGTCGAAGGAGCGGCTCAACATAAAGAGCATCCCCTTTTCGCCTTTTAGGTCATCAAATGTACGGACCTTCCCGTCCTGATCCTGAGCTGAGATATCAATAATCGAAGCCCCTACGGGGAAGTCTGGTGCCCAGACAAAATCCTGTGCCATGGAAAGCTGAAAAGTCCCCAGCAGAATCAGGGAGAGCAATATTTTGCTCAACCGTCCTGTGGATGGGTGTTGATTAAGCTTCATGCAAAACCTCGTTTAGTATGTTTATTTAATAAATTCAATTGATTAGATCAACGATGCATTAAGGGGCAACGGCCTAATTGACCCAGGCCCCGTCTTATATAACCGGCAAAGTGAGAGTTTTATTGCAATACCCGAGCAAAAACGGCTTTAAAACTACCGGATAAACATTCAAAGTGAGTGAATCGATCTTTGTGTCGTTGTATTTCCGGTGACACAAAGACGATAAGCTCAGTCATTGATCAACTAATCGTCGATACTTGCAAGGAATCTCTCGCCCCGAGGCAGGTAGCTATTGTCGCTATCCAATGAAAAAACCACAGAGCTGGAGCGCGCGATAATCTCCTCTCTGGGGATAAAGCTGTAAACCCGGCTGTCGGCGCTATTGTCGCGGTTATCGCCGAGCACAAAATACTGTCTTTCCGGCACTATTGTTGGGCCATAGCTTCTGCTGGTGCGACTGACGTATCGGCTTGAAAGCCTTGCTTTGTGGGCCATATCGGGTAACTCCTCGAGAATTATTACGGAGTCCTCATCTTTGGAAAGAATCTCATAGTTTGCGGGCTCGCCATTGATGACCAGGGCATTGTTCTGCATATAGATGGTATCGCCGGGGATACCTACTATGCGCTTAACCAGACGTTTCCCTGCCTTCTTGGAGTCAATGATAATGACATCCCCACGAGAAGGATCGGACAATTCGGCCAGGGAAATTTCCGTGAAGGGTATTTTCACGTCATAGGCCAGTTTGTTAATCCAGACCTTATCGCCGTCCAGTAGCGAGGGCTGCATTGAAGCGCCGGAAATGGAACTTAAATCGGCGATCGCGCTCTTAAAAAACACGATACAGAACAACAGCAGGAAGAATTGACGATTCTCCCTCCAAAAAAGCCTGAGATTGGTGTAAATACGCTCTGAAATATTGGATTTATCAAACTTATTCATGAAACTACCCTCGGTTCTTGCTCTAAACTAGCGAGCTAGAGGCGTTATGTCAATTGGCTTGAGCCTGCTGGTTATACTCAGCAGGGGAATGACTCAGCACCTACCGGTAGTGGTAAGACACTCGCCAGCCGGGAGCGCTTTTCAGAAGTTTGTTGGGCAGCGAGTCATTTGCTCCACCATGGCGGACATTATTAATCGCGCTGAGGAATGGCATTCTTCGTGGCGGAAGACTCATGGCGGGAGTTGGTGCAGAGCAGTTCGCTTTTCTGGAACCGTCGATTTAGCCGCTATTTGGCTGCTAGCCATTGGGGGACTATAGATAATGCCGCATAGAATTGGCGCCACTTTAAATTTCCGGATACGAAGCGGCAAATTAAAAACCCCGTTATTGCGCGAGGCAATAACGGGATGTCCTGCTTGTGGGAGCGAAGGAATCTCGACGCAAATCGATGACTCCCCTCCAATCACTCATGCAATTAGATAGAGTAACTGGAGGCTCCCTTAATAGATTGACTATAGATGGGATCACCTCCTTTTTTGCTGTCAGGGTAGCCATGATTGCCAGGAAGTTTCCCCTGTTAAAACTGCTAGCAAATGCCTGACGATTTTATATAACACATCCATGCTGCTGTAAAGCATGCTTGTGTTGAAGGCAGAGCGTGGATAACAGGCCTGGTCTAGAACGAGAGGAAAATCAGCATGGACAGATACAGCACCAAGCCAATCAGGATTAAGTGAACGGTAAAGCGGAAAGGGCGCTCACTAAAGCTTTGCCACATTGTTTTCGCTTCACCTCTTCCACGGCGAGATGCGTATTCCTGACGTATGCGTTGGCCACGCTGCGCCTGATACCCATCTAACAGCTCTCTAGCGAGATCAAATTGGTCCTGCCGCTTCAGCCAGAGGGCGGGCAAAGAGATTCCCCAGTTTCCGCCAGAGGTTTCAAAGAATTCTATTTCATTCGTATTCAGCAATTCCCGCACTTCTTCCGCTTCATCTTCCGGGACACCGCGCATTCGAAACAAGAGTTTTGACATACAGGTTGAGTAATTTCCGAGTGCGTAGCTTGAGTTGCTGTTAGCGTGCCAACGGGCATGCTACCTTTAAGCCGCTAATGTGTAAATTGGATTTAGCTGAAGTACAACATTGTAGCGGCCCGGCTGGAGTCTGATGGCGGACGTGCGTATCGGGCGGGGCGCGTCGTAGTCAGGGAGCTGGTAGTCAGGGAGCTGGTAGTTAGGAAACCGGTAGTTAGGAAACTGGCAGTTAGGAAACTATCGAGTCGTTAGGCGATCAACGGGAGCAATTTGAGGGAGGTCGGAATGGAAAATACGAATTGTGGAAATAGATGGATGTGCGTATTTCATCGTCGCGTTCTAACAGTGAGCATTGTTTTTGCATGTACTGTTCTGCTAAATATTTTTCTTGCAACTCACGTGCTTGCCGACACATCGGTCTGGTCAGTGACATCTGGAAGCAACACGGTTTACCTCGGGGGGACAGTACATTTACTGCGCCCCAGTGACTACCCCTTGCCTGAAGAGTATGAGCAAGCCTATCAGAGGGCATCGAAAATTTATTTTGAAACCGATATTAGTTCGATGACCGATCTCTCCGTGCAAACGCAAATGTTGCAGCAGCTTACTTACCGTGATGAGCGAACATTGAAGACAGTGTTGAACGAAGAAGCCTACACAGCTTTAGCAGAATATGCGGCGACGGCTGGCATGCCCCTTATGATGCTGGAAAAATTTAAGCCTGGACTATTGATTAGCATTTTTCAATTGCTGGAATTTCAGCGTATGGGATTTACACCTCAGGGGGTGGATACCTATTTCAATAGCCGCGCTATCGGCGATGCTAAAGCACTGGGTCAGTTGGAAACCGTCCAGGAACAGATCGGGTTTCTTGCGACGATGGGAGAGGGTAACGAGAGCGAATTTATCCTGTTGTCTTTGCGCGACCTGGATCAGACCGATGAACTAATGGAAGAGATGATTCGGGCATGGCGCGCCGGAGACAATAGAGAGCTATCGAAAATGTTTGTCGATGATATGAGAGCAGAAGCTCCAGAGCTCTACGACTCCCTACTATTGCAGAGAAATTTAAAGTGGCTTCCTCAGATCGATCAAATGCTGGAAGATTCAGAAACAGAATTCGTCTTAGTGGGAGCGGCTCATCTGGTAGGTGAAACTGGCTTATTGGAGCTGTTATCAAACAAAGGCTACGACATCAGGCAGCTCTAGCGGCCGATTTGCCGCTCGACATACGGAAACAGGCTCCCTGTTTCACAGAAGGCTCATGAATTAGGCGTTGGTTTTGTGGCTCAACACGATTTGCCGAGGACCGCTGGTGGAAGTCTGGCCGCTAACACCTGAGGGAATTTCTTGAACCTTGCCGCCCGCTTTAAGAAAAGCGGTAATATGCTCTGCTAAATCTGCGCGATTACTTACAGCCGCATCTTTTTTCGATTTGTTCGCCATAAAATTCTTACTCATTGCTTTGAAAGCCGGAAATTATACAGCATTTTGCCTGTTTCAGCTAATCGGCAGCGGAATTGATGCGGATGGGTCTGGCCCGTACCGACCCGGAGTAAGCAGAATATCAGCCAGTATTTTGAATTGCCGCGCCGATCGACAAGGCAATCGGCGCGGCAAGTGGTTTAGCGTGGTTTAGATCCCAGGCGCTTTCGAGGTCTTGCGTAGTACTCGGAGTAGTAATCAACAGGAAGCTCGCCGGTTAGCTCATCAAGGGAAGTTCCATAGATGACCTTCAGCTTGGCGAGTAATTCCAGGTCGAGGTGACAGCCATAGTTGCGAATGGTTTCTATATCTTCCAATTGCTTGCGCGATACCCCAAGCAATCTTGCGCCTTCGATCATTGAATGTCCGGCCTTCAGTCGTAAGTGCCTCACGTTCTTTTTGACGGCAACGGTGATCGGAGAAAATTTTGAAAATTGTGCGTGACTCATAGTGTTCATAGTATTTCTGCTCCAGCTCGACTGGGGAATAGTGTTTTCCTGCCAGTTTTGCTTGTGTAGTCATAGTTAAATTTGGCTTTACGCCAAACCGGATTCATTTGGCGCTATTAAAAAAATAACACAATGAAGTTCAGGAGGTAATTGTTTGTCGAAATCGAGGAGAAATAGGCAAAATATTGCGAAATCAGTCAGCGAAATTCGCCAGAATTAATATTTGAGCTTACTTTTTAGGCTTCAGATGCGGGGGAAAGGCGTGCGTTTCATTTTTGACCCGTCGTTACGGCCGGGCTTTTTGCCGGAAATTCAAGTGAGATCACGCTTCTTTACAAATTGAAACAGCGCTAGGTGTGCAGAGTGAACAAACTACTTGCGAATTGAATTCATCTGATAGAATTAGGCAGCTTTTTAGGAGAGTGAACAATGTCTGACACTGAAGTAACAAATGAACTGGCCGAACCTGGGAAAGGAGATGCCAGTAGCACGAGCACTGAAATCAGAAGCAACAAAATCGCAACGAATAAAGTGGTTGGTTTTCATTATCGACTCGCCGAAGTAAGTGCAGAGGGCGAAAAGGGCGAATGGATGGAACAATCCCACGGAGGAGAGCCACTTTACTATTTGCACGGGTTTCACAATGTCGTGGTTGGGCTGGAGAAAGCCCTGGAGGGGAAGAATATTGGTGATGCAATCGAAATCACATTACAAGCAGAGGATGCCTACGGAGCGCGGCAGCAAAATTCAATTCAACGAGTGCCGATCAAGCACCTCATGCTGGCAAGCGGGAGCAAGAAAATCCGGCCAGGTATGCCTGCGATAGTGCAAACGGATCAGGGGCGTAGAAATGTAGTTATTGTCAAAGTTGGTAAGTTCAACGCCGATGTGGATCTCAATCATCCCTTGGCAGGCAGAATTCTCTACTACGAAGTACAGGTTGAAAGCATCAGGGACGCCAGTGCAGAAGAAGTTGCCCATGGGCATGTACATGGCGCGGGAGGGCACCATCACTAAGCGGGGGTAGAGCGTCTTTTGGCCACCGCCTCCAGCACTAGAGGGATCACTTTGCGGTTCACTACAACTTCAAAATAGCTTTCATCGCCGTCAGCATCTTCCTGAATCCGGGATTCACACCAGATTCCAATTTTTCCTTCGCGGATGACAAGGTCTTTCTTGTGCCCGCTTGTGTCGGGGAATTGTCCTGCATGAAACAGATACTGCTTGCCATTCATTTTCATGCGGACACTTACAAGCGGAATTTCATTTTTCAACTTATTAAAGGCCACATTATCAAGCAGAATGCCGTTAACATTGTAACGGACAAAATGCTGGCCCTTTTCCCCTTTTTCGGTTTCACCGTCTGCTATTCGAAGTACATCAACATTGAACAGGCTTCTTTCTACTACCTCGCGCAAATTCCAGGAACATGATGACAGTCGGTCAGCGAGACCGATTGCGCCAGAGATCATTATCGATTTTTCGTCGTCATACAGGTAGCGGGGAGCCACATCGGAATAACAGATACCGACTCCGAGTTCCAGAAGGGGCAGTTCCATCTGCTTCGAATATCGATTATTGGCGCCGACTATCTTCAGCATATCTCGCGCGTACCCACAAGCCCTTGCAACACAAAACCATTGTTGAGGGCTATGTTCATATTCAAGAAAGCTGAGAATAATCGCATCGCCTTCAATAAATACCTTGTTTGCACTATAGGTTTCCAAAATCCTATTTATGGGGTTGAAAAATCGCAGGCTGAAATAGGATGCGGGATTCAGATTCTTATTCTGTAATTCGTCCGTGACCGTAGTTGACCCGCGCACGTCGGCCTTCATGATGGCGTGATGGCAGATACGTTCGTCATCGTCTTCAATCTCGGAACTGGTAGGAAGCAAGTACAAAGTATTGGCCGACTTGGAAAGTTTAAGCTCGTCCGCTGCAGTAAGCAGACGAAGTCGATTAAAGGCGCGATGAGCAAAACGGAAATACTTCAATTGCTGTCTAAAGCGACTAATATCGCTCAGCAATCTCAGGGAATCGGCCGAACCAGCTTTCGATATGTGTTCCTTGATGTCGTTCTTTATTGACTCCAAAGATTTCAATTGTTCAGGGCTTAGTTTTTTTCCAACACTTATGCTTTCTTGAAGTTTTTCTGCCTTGATATTGCCAATAAGAAATTGGCACATAATTTTTAGGTCAACAAGCTCCATTATCAGAGGATTCAGAGACCTACGCATGTAGTTCGAAGCCAGTAGCTGAGGAAGTACTTTATTGGAACGAAGAAGTTTGGCAAAAGCGGCTAAAGTTTTCTCGAGTCGAATGAGTTCTCTTCGGTCTCGCCACCAGGTCCTGAATCCGACTTCTTTGCGTGTTTTAGCGAGGGCATTGGAATTCTTTTTAATATTGAATAATATTTCAATATTCTCCGGAAGTTCAAACCAATTAAATTCTTCAGCCATATCGGTTTTGGTATCTTTAGCAGGGCCGAGAAAATTCTGCGTCAGGAAAAGCCCACCCAATTCATCGTGAATTTCCTTTTCTGAAAATTCATCACCGCTTTGATCTTCGCTGTTTAACGGCGATATTTGCAGTTGTTTCAGACGCCTATTAAGTAATTTTTCAGTTTCGTTGTTTAGTTGGATAAATCCAGCATCTTCTCCATTCCAGCTGAACATGCTGTATTCATTCAATAGCAATGGCAATGCGCTGAGTTCTGAAACATAGAGGAGCGGATTAATCAATGCGCTTACTACGAAATCAAATTTCTCTCCGAGAAATTGATCCCGAATTGATTTTAGCTGCCGCTCTTCAACTCTCTGTAATTGAGCGAATACTTGTCTATTTACGCTATAAAGAATGGAGTCGTAATTTTTCTTCAGCCAGAATAATCGCTGATCGATTGTGAGTGCTTCCGCAGATCCCCTGTTTCGATGTTCAGTCAGTCGTGAAGTGACAGAATTAATCTCGGAATCCAGTTGTAAGCGTGCAAACTGAAGAATGAGTTTGACCGCTGAAAACTGCAGAAAACAAATTTCATCGGCACTTAAATCTGTCTTAATCCGATGAATCAAGACAGTCATCGTGTCCAGATAACTAATTCTTAATTTTTCAAATAAGGTG
The DNA here is from genome assembly GCA_013204155.1 of Pseudohongiella sp. Lineage (GTDB taxonomy): Bacteria > Pseudomonadota > Gammaproteobacteria > Pseudomonadales > Pseudohongiellaceae > UBA9145. The sequence goes on from JABMOK010000181.1 coordinate 29,638, forward strand.
GAGTTGTCCAAGCGTTTAGGATTGGGAATCGCGGCTTGCGAAACTAGCAGGGCGACCAGCTTCTTCACATCGGAGGTAAATTTCTTACTGAGTTTTACATCTATATGGTAGTTATCTATACCTTTGGACAGCTTACCGATCGATATCTGCACTTTTCGACTGCGCTCAATCGTCTCAAAGATGTTATGACTAATTTCCGAATTCATAATGATCTGTTCTTTTTGTATCCAGTTTTTCGTCGTCGATATCAAATCGACGATACGCAAGGCTCGACCTTGCCTTAAGTGCCCTGCCAGTTGTGAAGATAGCAGAAATTGGCAAGGCAGATGAACTAAAATGATCGCATAGAATCCAGCTAAAAGCGCGATGCTGCAGCCACGGTATAGCCGGGGTTGAGGCTGAAAATTGTCACCACAAAATTAGGGGGTATCGACCTACAAAAGCAGCGGGGATAGTAAAGCAATCGACATCGGGGAAGACAGGCTGAGTGTTTACAGAAAATAGAGGTGGACGAGGTTTAGAATTTGGCTATTGCGTAGGCAGGCTTTGGGTAAAGCAATGCAAAAGGTTTTGCCCATGGCGTTGTTGCCGCCAAGCGAGAAGGCGGGCAATCAAGCGCCGAAAGCCTCGGGGTTCGCATTCAATATCGAGTTCAATGATGAGTTCCTGGTTTTCCTTGTCGGCAACTATTGAAAAACCATAGGCCAGATCCCTTCCTCCTGACTCGATAATGAATTCCAATCGTTTCGGAGGATCCCAACAGCTAATAGACCAGGTTCTGCTGGAGTTGTGGGTGTGTACTCGCAATGTGCTGCCTCGACCGAAGTTGCCTCCATCATCCCCTGTTACCTTTACTATCGCGGGCATCCACTGGTGCCAGTCTTGAAAAGCGGTGAGCTTCTCCCAGGCCAGCTTGGCTATTGCCGGATTAAGCTGAGTCAGCGGGATTTTGACCCTGTGTGCTGTAAAAATAGTGTCGGTCATCGTCTGTGTTTCGTATTCTGCGCTGGAATTGCGCTCGCTGTAAGCGGAGGCCAGAATAGCTACCCTGACTGGCGCAAAATTGCGCAATTTGTAATCTCCTGCACGAAGAAATCATAACATGTTGATAGTCAGTGCGAATATAAGCGCTGGCTATTGTCTTCCCGGTACAGCTTGGAGAGTGGACTCGGGTCAGGCAAGTATGCTGTCGCTTGATTCAGGATAAATGGCAACGGCGGCTTAGTTGAGTGACTGGCGCCGAGAATGCAAGCAATCGCATTATTGACAGAGATACCCCCGCGAGCACTGGGAGCAAAGTCAGGTGTTGTGATAAGGTTGATCGAATGTAATCCAATTAACTGCTTAGCTGCCCCGGCTACGCGGATAAAGCAAATTCGGCAAAGAAAAAAGAGAGATGACCATGAACTCAGAAGACAAACCACAAGATAAAGGTCGCAGAGAAATTCTGCAGCGTGCTCTGGGTACAGGTGTTCTCGCGGCGGGTGTTGCCACTGTTCCGAATCTGGTGTTGCCAGCTCTCGCTCAGGGCGAGAGCCTGGTCCCATTTACAGATGTGCCAGACACATTCAACGTAAGAGAAGTACGCCCTAATTCCAACCACTACCTGGATACCCGGGAAATAACCAGTTATTTTACCGACAACGACGATTTTTATTTAGTTCAACATTACGGACAGCCGGAGATTGACAACGACTCCTATCGCCTGAAAGTAACCGGCATGGTAGACAATGAACTTGAGTTTTCTCTGCAAGACTTAATGGGCAAGGATAATTTCGAACAACAGATCGGCTTCGAATGCGGGGGTAACGGCCGTCGCATATTTCAGGGATTGATAGGTAACGCCAGATGGAAGGGTGTTTCTCTGAAGAATATTTTGCAGGAGGCGGGCATTCAAGCCGGGGCCAAGGAAATTGTATTCTTCGGAACAGATATAGCGAAAGAAACCATTCGTGAGCGCGAGGTAGACAAAGCTTTTGCCAGAAGTCTCTCCATTGAGGATGCCATGCGTACTGAAAATATGTTGGCCTTTGAGATGAATGGAGAACCACTTCCGCATTATCATGGCAAGCCAGTTCGCTTGTTGATACCTGGCTGGTATGGCGTTGCGAATGTTAAATGGTTAACGCAGATTCACGTTCAAAATACTCGATATATGGGCAGATTCATGGGCCGCGATTACGTTACTCTAAAGAAGGACAATATTGGAGGCGTAGAAAGATGGGTGGAAAACTCCGTTACCGCCATGAACCTAAAGTCCTCCATTATTCGCGTGGTCGAGTCGGGTGGGCAGCACAAAATACAAGGGTTTGTATTAAATGACGGCACGCCATTACGAAGCATAGAAGTTAAGGTAGACGATGGCCCTTGGGAACGCGCTCAATTAAATCCCCGATCAAGCAAATATTCATGGAAATTGTTTAACTACGATTGGATCAATGCAGCGCCTGGCGAACATACCATTGTGTCTCGTGTCACGGATATTAATGGAAACGTGCAAGCAACACAGGAAGAACTTCCGGAGCAGGTAAGTTTTTGGGAAGATTTCGGTCAATTTCCGCGGACAGTGACTATTTAGTGTAGTGTCCTGAATAGTTGCTCCTGATTACCATCGTGTATTAAGTAGATTATGGATTTGTGTCAACGGATAAGAATGTAGCAACAGATCTCGACGGATTCATTCTCACTCGACAGTGGCTTGAGTCCAAGGCAGGTCTGGAGCTGGTTTTTTGGTTGGCTACCGAGAAAGGGCCACTACGTCTTAGTGTTAGCGGACAGGAAGCTGTCTGCTTCTTTCCCACCAGCCAGCGAGATCAAGCGGAAGACGCCCTGGCAAGACAGGGACACTGGCGAATAAATTCCACACAACTCAAAAACTTTGATCACGAAGCCGTGTCGGCGTTGTACTTTAAGAGTTGGCGCGGGCTTTTAGAGGGTCGGGACAAATTGTCTACGCGCAATATCAATGTCGTCGAGTCGGATATAAAACCCACTGACCGCTTTTTAATGGAGCGATTTATTACCGCGTCGGCGAAAGTTTCCGGAAGGCTTGTATCGCAACGAGGATTTAGCGACGTAATGGCTGACAAGCTTGTCGGCTCGGAATTTAGACCACGGTTGAGTGCGGTATCTATTGATATCGAAACAGACTACGGCGCGAGCGAGCTGTATTCAATTGCCATTTATTCGGACAAAGACTCGGTTGTATTTATGTTAGGGTCATCGGTGAGTTCGATTGATCCCGGCGCCGAGGAAAATCTTGAGCTGCGCATCTATCCGACAGAGCGCGAAGTAATTAACGCTTTCGCCGAAAGAATTCAGATCATCGATCCTGACGTAATCATGGGATGGAATGTCGTCAATTTTGACTTGAGATGTCTTCAAAATTTCTGCGACCGGCTCAAGATTCCTCTAAATATTGGGCGTAACAGGGAGGCGATAGGTTGGCGAAAAGCGAGAGAAGGCACAGACCGCTTTTATGCTCTGATACCTGGTCGCGCGGTTCTAGATGGGATAGAGCTAATGCGTACGGCAACGTATCAATTCGAGAATTTTTCTCTAGAGCATGTATCCCGACAGCTGCTTAATCGAGGGAAGTTAGTTGAAGATGTCGATCAGAGAGGAGAGGAGATTACCGATTTATTCAATACCGACAAAGCTGCATTGGCACGGTATAACCTGGAAGATTGCCGTCTGGTTTGGGATATTTTTGCGAAAGAGGGTTTAGTTAGCTTCGCAATCGAGAGGAGCTTGCTTACAGGGCTGGAAATAGATCGCTACGGCGGCTCTGTTGCAGCCTTTGACTTTCTCTATCTGCCGCGACTGCATCGGAAAGGGTTTGTTGCGCCAGCTATCAACAAACTCACATCGACTAATGTGAGCCCGGGCGGCTATGTTATGGCATCGGTTCCGGGAATTCATGAGAATGTAATAGTGTTGGATTTCAAAAGTCTGTATCCAAGTATTATTAGAACTTTTCATGTAGATCCTCTGGCCATGGTAATGGCTGCGGAGGAATCTAACCCAATAACTGGCTATGACGGAGGACAATTTTCTCGTACAGAGTTCATTCTTCCCGAAATAATCGCATCGCTGTGGTCTGCTAGAGACAAGGCAAAAGCCGAGCAGAATACCGCACTTTCCCAGGCGATCAAGATCATTATGAATTCATTCTACGGGATTCTTGGCACCGAGGGATGTCGATTTCTCGATTCGAGATTAGTAAGTTCAATCACCAAGCGCGGGCATGAAATTCTTATCGAGAGTAAGTCCTATATCGAAGCAAAGGGGTATCAGGTGATATATGGCGATACCGATTCTGTTTTTGTGTTGCTGGGATCTGCTGCGAGCGAAGAGGTAAGCGGAATAGCTAGCCGACTGGTTGAACAACTCAATAACTGGTGGCGCGAGCGACTCGATAGCGATTACGGAATCCAAAGTTTCCTCGAAATGGAATTTGAAACCCATTTTTCAAAATTTTTGATGCCTACTGTGCGAGGCTCTAATGCGGGTAGCAAGAAAAGATACGCCGGCTTAGTGGTTGAAGATCTCGAGCAAGGGAAGTTCAGTATGTTATTCAAAGGACTGGAATCTGTGCGCAGCGATTGGTCGCCTCTAGCAAGGGAATTCCAAAAAGTCCTGTATGAGCGTATATTCTTCGATCAGGTTTACGAGGACTATATTAAGCAAATCGTAGCTGATATTAACGCGGGAAAGTTTGAAAACGAGTTGGTGTTGCGCAAACGGCTACGGCGAAAGTTGAGTGACTACGTGAAGAATATTCCCCCGCATGCACAGGCCGCGCGCAAGGCGGAATTAGTCAGGAAGGAACGAGGTTTGCCCAGCCTGTACCAATCAGGGGGTTGGATAGAATACATTATGACAGTCAATGGAGCAGAGCCTCGTCAATATCGCTATTCGGCGATAGACTATGATTTTTACATTGATAGACAGCTGGCTCCAATCGTTGATTCCATACTTGTATTTAAGTCATCATCGATGGACAAAATCCTGAATAGGCAAATTGGACTCTTCTAGCAAATTTTTAGCGACCATTTTAGATTACTAACGAGGAAACTATGACAACTAATCTTGTACTGACGGTAATAGGCGATGACAAGCCGGGACTGGTTGAATCGCTCTCACAGACTATAGCGAATAATTCTGGCAACTGGCTGGAAAGCAGCATGTCTCAGATTGCCGGAAAATTTGCCGGGATTCTTCGGGTTAGTATTGCAGACAATAATGTAGATAGGCTTATCAGTGAACTCAACAGCTTGTCGACGCAACTCACCTTGGTGATCGAGAAAGCCGAGGGAGTTGCTGCCACGAGCCCGGAGCAAACAGTCGAACTGAATCTTGTAGGCAACGACAGGCCGGGAATTATTCGAGAAATTTCCAGCGCCCTATCAGCTATGTCGGTCAATGTTGAGCAATTGAATACGGAGTGTGTTCCTGCTCCGATGTCTGGTGCCACCTTGTTTAAGGCCAAGGCTAGTCTCAAAGTTCCGGCTGACCTGGCCTTGGAAGATCTGCAAAAGAAGTTGGAACAACTCGCTGATGATCTTATTGTCGAAATTGAATTAGAATAATATTTTTCTAATCAGATATGCCAATCTTCAATTGATTAAGGTAGTCGATCATATTGGTAAGCAAATTAATGCATTCAACAACCTCGAATTCAGTTTTCAGAGGAGCATCGGAAGCAGGTGGCCTGTCCAAATCGCTGTACAACAAAATAAGGCATTCTTTACTTGCATCGAAATTTTGATAGAAAAATTCAGAAAAATTCACAGAGATTGATGAGAACAATGAATCCAAAGTTATTCCAGCGTCGGTTTGACTTTCCAGTAGTAGCCTTTCCAGGCCACTTAACTGACTTGATACGGCGTTCTGAGTAGAGTGACTAAAAGGAGACTGTATACTCTCAGTAAATTCGCCATTTAACATTGGATACAGAGAGCGCACCAGCAACTCCTCTGTGAGCATTGTGGTCATTGCATCTGTCACCAGAAGCAATAGCTGAGCCGTGCCGATTGCTGCTGAATTTTCAGCACCAAGTCGCTGCCGAAAGGAGGCGGAAGCCCCGCGCCAAAGAGAACTGGTCAGTTCAAAATCCTCGAGCAATGCCTGAGAGACAACCGCTAGTAATTGTCTGCGCCTGTTATTGCTTAGCTGATCCAGTTCGAACCCGCCGTCCGCCTGGCCTGTGGTCAATTCAGTGATGGCTGAATATTCGGCGGAAAGGCGAGGGGAATTTCCGTCGTCATTCGCCCCCCATAATAAATATTCCAGAACGTGAAATCCCAATGTGGCTTCTGAAATATCCAGAAACCCGTGTTGCTCCCTCAGGCTATTAATATTCAGAGGAACGTTAATATCATGAACGATGCCGCTGTCCGGGTATCCGTCGACATAGTCGATATAGCCGGGCAAGACCGGCCAGTGATTGATTTGATATTGGAGTTGAAACAGCGTTAGGGCATCTTGCTCTGTCAGTATGAGGCTGGCGAAATAGCGATGTAGCGCCGTAAGCTCATAGGTGGTGTGCGCGTTGATCCAGGAATCGCGAGTGCTCGCCAGGCTAATTGCATTGGGCTGTTCAATGAAATCCGCGATTTTGGATTGCAGAGCATTGATGGCGATTTCTACTGCGGCAAAATCGATCTCGATTTGTTGTAAATAACCCAGAATTAGTTCGCGTGTCGGCGCATCGAATTCAGGATCTATTGAACTAAAGGGTTTTTGCTTTGAAGCGATGACGTCGATGTCTGCTTGAATAGTACTCTGTTCTTCGTTACTGCAAGCTGACAGCAATACACACGCGGCTAGAGCCCAGAGAGGTTTGTTCGATAAATGCCAGCGAGCTGATGGATTTGTTCGCATAAAGTTCTCATTTGTTATTCGCGCAGGCTAATTATTTTCCAGGCCGAATTTTTTGCGGCTTCTCTTAGTTGTTCATCGGGATCTACTACGATGGGAGTCGCCACCTGATTCAATAAAGCCAAATCGTTAATAGAATCGCTATAGAACACACTCTCAGAAATTTGCCATTCACCATTTTGAGAATCCAGCCATTGCTGTAATTTTTCGACTTTACCTGACTGATAACAAGGAATGCCAGAGATATTGCCGGTGAAGTGATCATTTTCCATTTCTAATTCTGTCGACAGCAAATGATCAGCCTGAAACAAGCTGGCGATAGGGGTCGTAATGAATTCGTTGGTGGCGGTAATAATAACGCAGAAATCACCGGCCTCTTTGTGCTGAGCAACCAATGACAGGGCGGTTTCCAACATAAGTGGCGCTATGGCTTCTCGCATGAACTCGGAATGTAATTGATTTCTTTCAGCGGCGCTCAATTCGAGGATTGGGGTAAGTGTGAATTTTACATAGCTATGAATGTCCAGGGTCCCTTGTGTGTATTGTTGGTAAAACCAGTCATTCTTGCGGCGGTGCTCCGCCGCATCCACCAGATTCTTGCTAATTAGAAATTCGCCCCATGCATGATCGCTATCACCGGCCAACAGGGTATTGTCCAGATCAAACAACGCGAGCTTCCCTGAGCTAAGCGACTGCATATTTGGTCTCTCCTTTGTGAAATCGGGAGTTTGCTCGCGCGCTTTGAATAATCAGCAATACAGGCATTGTTAGTGGCTGAATTTTCCTGATGAATGCGCGTGGCAAACTGAATCTAATCATTATACCTGCGGGACTCGCTAAATCAGCACAAGATATGCCGTCTACAGGCTCAGCCAAAATTGACAAAAATTGGTTAAGCTATTGATATATCAATAAATACTCGTCTCAGGCTATGGTCTTGCCATTGATCATTAGCGAGAGTTTGTGAAACAATGCCTACTTATCTTTGTCAAAGGGCAGATGGCTGTGATTGATTCCCGGGGCTACCGTTCAAACGTTGGCATCGTAATTTGCAACAGAAGTGGCCAATTACTTTGGGCCAAGCGAATAGGCCAGAGCGCATGGCAGTTCCCGCAGGGAGGCATTAAGCAGAGAGAATCTGTGGAAGAAGCGCTCTACAGGGAACTGGATGAGGAGGTCGGTCTGACGAAAGGCGATGTCCGAATACTGCACCAGACCGACGATTGGTTGCATTATCGTTTGCCGGACAACTATATTCGCCATAACAAAGATCCATTGTGTATAGGTCAGAAGCAGAAATGGTTCTTACTGAGCCTGGAAAGTGAAGACAGCAAAATAGAATTGAGTAAAACTGACAAACCTGAATTTGATGATTGGCGATGGGTGAATTATTGGTACCCCGTTGAACAGGTAATTGAATTTAAGAGAGATGTATACCAAAAGGCACTGGAACAGCTATCAGCCCCTCTTAGTGTCTATCTTGAGCCCGAAGCCTGATTGTCAGGTAAATTAGCAAAAGCAGGGTGGATTGTCAGACGGATGGGTATATCGCTCTTCTAATTGTCTCAAAAGCTCGTACCTGAAAACAAAAATTCCAGCGACCAGTAGGGTCGTGTTCGACAGAACTCTCTTCAGTCGAGAAAACAGATTCGCCACGGCGATCTATAAGCGGAGTGCCATAATCCATGCTGGACCGATTGCGCAGCATTGTACAAGAAGTGAATGCAGCTAAGGATTTGCAGTCGACGCTGGATATTATTGTGAGCCGTGTAAGAAAGGCGATGGGGACGCAGGTCTGTTCAGTCTATCTACTGGACAAGGAGTTAGACTGTCATGTACTAATGGCCTCTGAAGGATTGAATAAGGAAGCAGTAGGGCATGTTAGTTTGCAAGTTGGTGAAGGCCTGGTGGGTCTCGTCGCAAAGCATGCCGAGCCGATTAACCTTGAAGACGCTTCCCTACACCCCAGTTTTCATTATCTAAAAGATACCGGAGAAGAAAATTTTCACGCCTTCCTCGGCGTACCCATCATTCACCATCGCTCTGTATTAGGTGTGCTAGTCGTACAACACGAAGATCGTCGTCGCTTCGATGAGGGCGAGGAAGCTTTCCTGATTACTCTCTCTGCACAACTTGCGGGCGTGATTGCGCACGCCGAAGCGACCGGAGCGATCGAGGGAATTAGTCCATCTGGGCATAAGACATTTGATACTGTCTTTCCTGGAGTTTCAGGCTCTTCTGGCGTTGCGATTGGACAGGCGGTCGTAGTTTTTCCTCATGCTGATCTCAGCAAAATTCCTCAAAGACACGCACGAGATATTGAAAAAGAAATCGAGTTCTTCAAGATCTGTTTGAATTCAGTGCGCAATGACATGCGCGATTTGCATGCAAAAATGGCTGGGCAGGTAGCCGAAGAAGAGCGCCAGTTGTTTGATGTTTATGTGCGAATGCTGGATGACAGTGCGCTTGGCAACGAGGTCGTTGAAAGGATAAAGATGGGATCATGGGCGCAGGGTGCACTCGCCTATGTGGCAAATGAGCATGTTCGCAATTTTGAAGCTATGAACGATTCCTATTTGAGCGAACGCGCAATCGATATTAAGGATTTGTGTAGTCGTGTCCTTTTCTATTTGCAGGAAAAAGACCCGATAGAAACCGAATATCACGACAATACTATTCTGGTGAGCGAAGAATTAACGCCGGCTATGTTAGCCGAAGTCCCTAAGGAAAAACTCAAGGGTCTTATTTCAGTAAAGGGGTCAGGTAACTCGCACGTAGCAATTCTAGCCAGAACTATGGGTATTCCAACAGTCATGGGGGCGGTAGATTTGCCCTATAGTCAACTGGAGGGAAAGGAAGTAATTCTTGATGGCTATAAAGGCGAGGTAATTACTAATCCGTCTGAGCTATTGCGCAAGCGATATTTGGAGACCATTGAAGAGGAGAATCAATTAGTAAAAGGCCTGGAAGGCCTGAAAGACCTACCTTGCGAAACGGCAGACAAGCATCGAGTGCACCTGTGGGTTAACACAGGACTCATGGCCGATGTAATGCAGTCTCTTGATCAGGGGGCGGAAGGCATTGGGCTGTTCCGTACCGAAGTTCCCTTTCTCCTTAGTGAACGTTTTCCCAGCGAGCAAGAGCAGAGCGTAATCTATCGTGAACAACTTGAAGCCTTCGCCCCCAAAGTTGTCACCATGCGAACACTCGATATTGGTGGTGACAAATCCTTGCCCTACTTTCCAATCGAGGAAGCAAATCCCTTTCTAGGCTGGCGAGGGATCCGGGTTACACTTGATCATCCAGAGATTTTTACTGCGCAGATACGCGCGATGTTGCGAGCAAGTGTAGGCCTGGAAAATTTGCAGATTATGTTGCCGATGATCAGCAACGTGAATGAGGTTAATTCCGCAAAGCAGTTGATCAAGAAAGCATTCAGAGAACTCCTGCAAGAAGGTATCAAGGTAAAATATCCGCCGGTAGGCGTAATGATTGAATTGCCAGCCGCGGTATATCAGGCTCGCACGCTTGCCAAGATGGTCGATTTCATCTCCGTGGGGAGCAATGACCTGACTCAATACCTGTTGGCGGTAGACAGGAATAATCCGCGCGTTGCCAATCTGTACACCGCCTTTCATCCGGCGGTACTCAGCGCTCTACAACAAGTGGTCACTATGGCTCACGCGGAAGGAAAGCCTGTCAGTATTTGTGGTGAGATGGCTGGCGATCCGGGCGCGGCGGTGCTACTTATGGCGATGGGGTTCGATATATTGTCAATGAATGCGGCAGCCTTGCTGAAAGTAAAATCTGTAATACGCAGCTTGACCATGGAGGTGGCGCAAGATCTTCTGGAGCAGGTGATGGAGTTGGACGATGCGCAGATGATCAGAAGCGCGGTAGATCTGGCGCTCTACAATGCCGGGGTTGATCGTCTACTTCGCTCTTCACGGACTAACTAATCTTGAGCGCCCAGGGCCGCTTAATATTTCTCGCCCATTTATTGCGCCCCGCAGGGCCACCAGGCCTTATCCGAAAACTATCGGCGGGTGGCGTTGTTCGTATTCTCAAAGAAATCTACCACGCCCGAGTCGAGGCAATATTCAGCGCCCACGATTAGCAATTTTCCTTGTGTGATTAAGGACTCCAGTATCGACGAGCCATGGCGCAAGTTTTCCACCGAGGCCTCGATGTTGGCGCGCACCGCCCGTTGCATCAAATCAACCGGATCATCTGAATTAGCCGAGTTTATCAAAGGCTCTATAGCGGGGCGGATTCGGTCAACAATGGCATATAAATTCGGCGAACGACTCTCTGTTGGTTGTGTTAATTGTTCCAGAGTGGCCTCTACCGCGCCGCACATGGAGTGACCCAGGACAACAACAAGTCGAGTGCCAAACTTTTCGGCAGCGAACTCAATGCTGCCAATTTGAGAAGGTGCGACAATATTGCCGGCTACTCGAATAACAAACAAATCTCCTACGCCTTGGCCAAATACGATTTCTGCTGGAACTCTTGAGTCGGAACAACCAAGAATAATCGCAAAGGGGGCTTGATTACTTGTCAATTGAGGATGGATTAAGGCATCCTCAATATGCTGACTTTCTCCTGCGCGGAATCGAAGATTGCCTTCTTTCAGTCGCCGTAGCGCATCGTTAGCGCTAATCATTTCCATGGCGCCCGAAAGTTAGCAAACCACAAAGTTAGCGAAACACAAAGACGATATTGAAGCCCGGCGGGGGAACACCTGTTTATGCGCTATCTCCAGAAAAACAATTAAATGGGGGTAAACGGAATAGCGGTAAACATACAGCAAACTCCGAAACTTGAAAACACTTTTCAGGTTTCAAGTTTCGGGCTCAGAAGGGAGGGGTCTCTACTAATCAGTCTCTGGCAAAGCGGGGTAACTTTCCAGCAGCGATTGGAATGCTTGATAGAAGTAGGGTCGGGCCCGATCCTCATGCATGTACTCGCCTGGAGTAACCTGATGAATTCTACTCAAGGAGCCCGCCCAAACTACCTCATTGCTTCGGGTTTCAATAATTTCGATTTCAATTCTGGCAACATAATTGAGCTCAACATTGAGAGATTCAATTCTAATAAAGGGGTCAATTTTTTGTTGGCCGGGAACGAGATCAACTTGAGTATAGTGCAGGACTACTCTCACATCGTTAATCCTGTCATTTCGACTTAGACCCTTTTGCTGGAACGCCGATTCAAACTCTGCTGTAACATAGTCGCGAAGAAAGAGTGGAACATCTACCAGTTCCAGACCGTACTCGCTATAGCTGGCATAATTTTCCGGACAGCATGTGGTAAGACTGGTCCCGATTTGCATGCCCGTTTGGGCACAACTACCCAAGATTAATAAGCAACTTGCAAGGATAACTATTTTCAAATTCTTCACTTTAGATCCTCCTGATTTATTTTCCCAATCCCTAAGCCCAGAATACTATCAAAACATAGGAATTCCTTGATCCAGCTTAACAATAGCAGTTTATATTGATTTCTTTTTCCATGGCCGGGATCAGAATACTACACTAGCAGGGTTCGCGGTAATGGTTTTCGGTAACGATTTGCGGTAACTGCGTAGAATAGCCTGATCCCGCCCAAGGCCCTGAGTAGTAAGCCAGCGCCGATCCGCAACTAAGGGATTTGCAGATGATAATAGTGACACTCGGTCTTTGCGCCGGATTCGTCGTAGTTTTGTTCGCTAAAACGAATCTCTCCGGAATCGTCAAATATGACAGCGCTCGAACACAGCGTTCCATAATGTCTTTCGGTATTTTGAATAAACGCCGCTGAGAGCTTGCGTTCCAGTTCGATTGCAACGCCGGTATCGGGCAAGTCAATATCAGCGGCTTGAGATCGGTCATTCATCATTGCGATTAAATGATCTGTGCCTAAATCCTGTTTGGAATCTAGCAGGGTTTGTAGGCTTCGCTTGCCTTGTTCAACCTTCGGCCAGGCAGAATTTAGCAAACCATTCGAGAGGCCATGGATGCCTGGCTCGACTTCGCAAATGTTTTCTTGCTGATTATTTACATAGATGAGAGAGATGGCATCACCGATTAGAAGATTATAACCAGCGAATTCTGCAAAGGTAGGCCTCAGCGAGTCACAGTATTGTTGAGGTGACTCCTCTCCCGCTAGAAAATTTCTGCAGAGTTCTCCCCTGGACCTCGATCCGGGTTTAGTCTGTGATGGGTCGCGAATATTAGTCACGGCGGCAAAGCGGCCGCTTCGGCTTATGCCCAGCCAGGTTCCGCCGGCCACTAAATCCCGGCCGGCAAGCACTTGCTGTGTGCTGCTTTCACCGGTCCAGAAATCCGCTTGCGCAGTTTCACGGGTAAAAAACTCGTCTCTGTTAGCGGCTACAACCAGGGGATAGCGAGGGTCAGCCTGGAACGCAATAATGATAAGGCACATTGTCTATAGCCTAACTTCTTTTTGGCAGGAGTGTATGTGGTGAATTAAGTTGATCGGGCGATTTTACGCGTTAATGGCCAAGAAATGACATAGTCCTGGCAAATTACCGCGCCAATGGAGAATTTTTGCGAGTCCGGGAGGCCCTGAATGCTTGCCGGGCGGGGTATTAGGTGGTCTGCACGCGAAGTCGAGTCGGTGAGTCGGCCATCTATCCTTCCATTTAGCCAGCGCTGCGGAACTCGTCTTCGACTCAAGGATTCCTCCAGCGACATCTCGGAATCCGCATAGAAATACGCTTTTACTTACCTTCAGAAATTTAGTCTAACGCGTTCTGTCCTCGCTCAAACTGGCTAAATGGAAGGATAGAAACATGGCCTGATTGTGCGCCAAGGGACTCACCGACTCGACTTCGCTTGAGCAAGTGAATACGGCTAGTCTTTGCATTTTTATAAGCCTAAAACTACAAACCGCTCTTAACGGGTAGCCCTAACGTATTGAATCCGCAATCCTGACGCCATTACTGAAGTAAGGTGCCTGCCCTCTACCCTGTCTTTCTTGCAATCAGAGCACGTTTTAGCGCGGCTATTTTTTCAGATTAAGCGAGGACTGTCTGAGCGAAGCGAGTTCCGCAGCGCTGAAAAAATAGTCGCGCGTGTGCTCGCAAGAAAGACAGGGTAGAGGGCGGGTGCCGGGAAAATTTCATCTAAGAAATGCCGCAACAGATGCGGCAGCAAGAACTACCGCTAGTCCAGTGCAGGTGCTTTTCTTCGAATTTAGCACTCTATCCAAAAACATCAGGATTATCCTATTGAGTTAACTGAATATTTTGTGCGGATATCTCGGAAGCCGAGCTCTTCGGTATGTCTGGTCTGGCGGATATTCTCGTTGGCGACAAATTTGGCAACTTTCCTGCCATGGGTTTAGTATAATGAGGCGCTCGGCAGACCCTCTGCCTGCAAGCTACCGAGAGATGCGTCAGTCATGCTTACATTTCCACAGTTTGATCCAGTCGCTTTTGCTCTGGGGCCCATCAGCATTCACTGGTATGGCATCATGTACATCGTGGCCTTTGGCGGCGCCTGGCTGTTGGCCTCCTATCGAGCAAAGCAGAAGAATGGGGAATGGACGGCGGATCAGATTTCAGATCTCATATTTTATGGCGCCCTGGGTGCCGTAGTAGGAGGCAGGATGGGCTCTGTCTTTTTTTACAATTTCGGCCGATTTCTGGATGATCCTGTTTGGCTGCTTCGAGTATGGGAAGGCGGCATGTCATTTCACGGCGGTCTGCTCGGGGTACTATTCGCCTTGTATTGGTATTCGAGGCATATCAACAAGCCTTTTTTCGAGACTATGGATTTCATCGCTCCCATCGTGCCTTTTGGTTTGGGCGCGGGAAGAATCGGTAACTTTATTGGTGGAGAGCTGTGGGGCAGACCAACCGAGGCGGCCTGGGGAATGGTTTTTCCTCACGTTGATCAGCTGCCGCGACACCCCTCCCAATTGTATGAATTTGCCTTGGAGGGCGTAGTGCTTTTCATAATGCTGTGGTGGTTCTCCTCCAGGCCCAGACCGCGTTTTGCCGTTACCGGCCTGTTCGCCGTCGGCTATGGTTGTTTCAGATTCTTTATCGAGTTTTTTAGGCAACCCGACCTGGATAAAGGGTTTATTGCCTTCGACTGGTTGACGATGGGGCAATTATTGTCGACGCCAATGATTATCGGCGGATTCGTATTGCTCTTCCTGGCCTATCAAAAATCCGACTCCCAATCCCAACTGCACGCCAACCCGTGAGACACACAATCCAATGCAACAGTATTTGAGTTTATGCCAGCGAATTATCGATCAGGGAGTGTGGATCGAGAACCAGCGTACGGGCAAGAACTGTCTGACAGTTATTAATGCTGATCTTGACTACGATGTTGCCGGCAATCAGTTTCCGATCATTACTACCCGAAAGAGTTTCTGGAAGGCTGCAATCGGCGAACTCCTCGGCTATTTGAGAGGCTATGATAATGCGGCTGATTTTAGAGCCTTGGGCACCAAGTCCTGGGATGCCAATGCCAATGAAAATGAGGTCTGGCTGAATAATCCAGTACGTAAGGGCGAGGACGATATGGGTCGCGTCTATGGTGTTCAGGGGCGAGATTGGCAGAAGCCCGACGGCAGTAAATTGGATCAGCTGCGAAAAATAGTAGATAACCTGTCTCAGGGCATAGATGACCGAGGCGAGATACTGACATTTTATAACCCGGGAGAATTTGAATTGGGATGCCTGCGTCCCTGCATGCATACCCACACCTTTTCCCTGTTGGGAGACACGCTTTATTTAACCAGCTATCAACGCTCTTGCGATGTTCCGCTGGGCTTGAACTTTAATCAGATTCAAGTATTCACCTTACTCGCCCTTATCGCTCAAATTACCAATAAAGAGCCGGGCATTGCCTACCATAAAATAGTTAACGCCCATATCTATGAGGATCAGCTGGAGTTGATGCGTTCCGTTCAGTTGACGCGAAAACCATTTGCTCCGCCTAAGTTGCACATAAACCCGGATATAAAGACCCTGCAAGATATTGAAACCTGGGTCACGCTGGATGACTTTAAAGTAGACGGCTACGAGCATCATGCCCCCATTAGCTATCCGTTTTCTGTGTAGGCTGGCAATCAAACTCGACAGCGCGCCCATGAGACAAT
>JABMOK010000182.1 GCA_013204155.1 Pseudohongiella sp.
AGCGTGGCGGTGGCCAGTGGGGTTGTGGCGGTGGTGGCGGTGGTCAGATATCCACATCCACCAGTACAGACTTTTGGTCCGATCTCGAAACAGCAATCTCCAATTTAATCGGAATACAGAGCGGCGGATCGGGCGGCGGATCAGGTGGCGGGGGCGCTTCTCCCTTTGGTGGTATCGGCTCAGGTGGTGGCAATCAATCAACGGTGACAGAAGAAGGCAAGAGAGTTCTGGTGCAGCCACTGACCGGCATGATTATGGTGACTGCCTCTCCACAGGAGTTAGACATAGTAGAAGAATTTATAACGGCCGCTCAGGAAATTTTGCGCAGAGAAGTGATTATCCAGGTGCAGTTTTTGGAAGTGGTATTGGATAAGGGCTTTCAATATGCGATTGACTTTAATACCTTTGGCCAGCAAGCAAACGATAGTGTAACCGGTAGTGGTGCTTTCGATGGAACTGCAGAGGGCTTGCTGGGTAGTGACAACAAGCAGGGGGTGGGGTTTGTCAGTGGGGATTTTTCCCTGCAGGGAATTTCGAACCCCTTGCAACTCAGTACTAATTTTACCGACTTCGACGCGGTCCTTAGCCTACTGCAAACTAGAGGAACGACACAGGTTATTTCTAGCCCGCAGTTGCGTGTGTTAAATAATCAGAAGGCAGTCTTTCAGAGTGGGTCTCAAGAGTATTTTCAGACTCAGGCCGATACCTCGACCGTCGCTTCAACCAGCGGTACCACTACTAGCGCGAACAATAACCTGGAGCAATTTTTCTCTGGCATTTCCATGGATATAACGCCGCAGATTAGCGCTAATGGGGAAATAACGCTACATGCTCACCCAATCATTACTACGGTGGGATCCCAGACTAAAAGTATTGCCGGACAAACTGTGCCGCTAGCGATAACATCAACGCGGGAAATCGACAGTGTGATTAAGGCGGAGAATGAGAAGATAGTCATTCTTGGGGGTTTGGCATTCGAGCGTAACGTCAATGAGATCGCTAATATTCCCGGTCTCGATCGGGTGCCTCTGTTGGGCAATGCGCTGGAGCAGAAACAGACTCAATCGGTGAGGAGTGAATTTATTGTTCTTTTGAAGCCAATAATGGCGGGTGGCAATGGCGAGCGCGATTTGCTCATTGAAAGTCGAGAGAGGTTCCGTGATTTAAATCGGATTGTCGATCCGTTCGCGAATAACTAAATCAGGACAGCTAGTTATGTATTTACAACATTTTGGTTTGCGGGAATTGCCTTTTTCCCTTGCGCCAAATACACATTTCTTTCTCAACATGGCAAGTTACCACAAAGCCTACAATATGCTTATGGTTTCTCTGGTCAATGCGGAGGGCTTTATCAAGATTGTGGGCGAGGTCGGCACAGGTAAAACCATGCTGTGTCGAAAAGTCTTGAATACCCTGGAAGAAGATAAGGAAAATTATGTTACGGCCTACATACCTAATCCGGTACTTAGTCCCAAAGGTTTGTTTCTGGCTTTTGCGGAAGAGATCGATATCGAGATTGATCAGGATGTAGGGCACCATCGCTTATTGAAAGCGATTACTGAAAAATTGATCGAGTACTCTTCAGAAAACAAACAAGTCGTTTTATTTATCGATGAAGCCCATGCTATGCCTGAACAGACCTTGGAGGCTTTACGCCTGCTGACAAACATCGAGACAGAGCAAGTGAAATTATTCCAGGTAGTATTATTTGCTCAGCCTGAATTGGATGTGTTGCTTAGTAAGCCTTCATTGCGTCAGCTACGTCAAAGAATTACCTTTTCATTTCAAATCGAGGCGCTGGATAGAGAGGGTACAGAAAGGTATGTAGTTCATCGCTTAGCGACGGCTGGCTATAATGGTCCCTTCTTATTTTCCAGGCGAGCGCTTGACTGCCTGTTTCGTGCCAGTGCTGGGACGCCGCGAATAGTTAATATTTTGTGCCACAAGGCGCTGATGGTAGCCTTCGGCAGAGGTGAGCGTTCAATTCAAATTGCACATGTCAGGAGCGCGGCCGAAGATACGGAAGGCATAAAGATTCCCGCGAATAACTATATGCCGGTTTTCATCACCCTGGGTGGTTTGTTAGCAGGCGCAGCAATCGTATTTTACTTTGGAAGGTTCTCTCTATGAGTCTTGTTAATAATATGTTGCGCGATTTAGACCAGCGCAGACAAGGCTCTGATGGCTCAAATGCGGCGCTCGGCTTAACCCCTGCGGGAGATTATGCGCCAAGAAAAAAGAGTGGCACGCTGCTTCTCGCGTTACTTGGTATAATTTTCTCTTCCGGGGCTATTTGGTACTTCTGGGGCCAGTTCTATCAGCCCGGCATCGAGCAACAACTTGATATTCAAGTGCAGCGCTTGTTGACAGCTTTGCCTTTAAAGTCCGAATCAGTTGTTTCCCAGAGCGTAAAAACCACCCCTGTGTTTGCCCCTGTCTCCACCCCTGCCTCTATTGCAATTGCGAGTATTGAGCCTTCGTCGAGTTCAGTCGAAGCACTTAGTGAGGAGCCGGAGGAAATTGCTGTTGTCGAACCGGTTAATGCGCGGCCTGAACAGCAGGCTCCGAATAGTGTTGTTAATGCAGAGGTGGTAGCCGAGCTCCTGGAATTGCCGGCACTGGAAGCGGATGTTGATGGCGGGGGTGGTGCAGATGAAATTGCAGATGAAATTGCAGATGAAATTGCAGATGAAGCTGCAGTTGCCTCTGCATATGAAGATACAGAGGCGGAGGCAGATCCCGCTCGGCGCGCAAATGGGGTTACGGAAACAATAGATCTGGATCAGCTTAGAGAGTTGGCGGCTCAATCAATTAAGAATGCGCCGGAATACAGCAATGAGCAACAAGATACTTTAGCCGTGCAGAGCGCATTAAGACTTGTGGCCGACGGTCAAACTATTGAGGCTTATGCAGTGCTGGCCGAGCATCTTCAGTCGAATCGCTTTGCACATCAGTCTCGAGAGATTTATGCGCTATTGTTAATGAGCCAGGGCGATGCCAAAGAGGCGTATAGATTAATTGAAGCCGGGCTCGCACTGGCTCCAAACCATCAGGGCTTCAAGAAAGTGAAAGCCAGATTGTTGCTGGCTAGTGGGCAGATCACGGAGGCGGCGGAATTACTCATCAACCGTGCGCCGGCTATTGTTGAAGACACTGTGTACCATGATCTTTTGGCAACGGCGCAATTTCTAAGTAAAGATTATGCAGGAGCGGTTCTTAGTTACAGGGGCTTGGTACAGACGGATCGGAGTCAGGGAAAATGGTGGTATGGTTTTGCTGCCTCGCAAGATCAGCTGGGCAATGTTAACGAGGCCAGACAAGCCTATGGGCAGGCGATACAATATCCAAATTTAAGCGCAAATTTGCGTATTCGAAGCCAGGAACGACTTAGCGCGCTAAGTCCTTGAACCGTTATGACAACTGCTAGACAGAAAATTAGAATCGGTGACTTGCTGATTCAGGACAAGGTGATTACCGAGCAGCAGTTGCAAAATGCTCTGGCACAACAAAAACAATCCGGGCATCGCATCGGCCGCATTTTAGTTGACTTGGGTTATATTGATGAAGACAGTTTTCTCAGGTTTTTATCACAGCAATTAAAAATTCCTTTTGTTGATTTGCGGCGCTACGAATTCGATATTAACCTGGTTCAGCGTTTGAAGGAGTCCTATGCGAGGCGCTACCGGGCAATCGTGCTTTCCGATGAAGCAGGGGTGCTTTTGGTCGGTATGGCTGACCCTATGGATATTTTTGCTTCCGATGAGCTGGAGCGGATACTGGAACAGCCAATACAGGTAGCTGTCGTTCGTGAAAGTGAATTACTCGACAACCTGGACCTTGTCTATCGAAGAACCGAAGAGATTGCCAGCTTTGCCGAGGAGCTGGATGAAGAGCTAACTGAAGGACAATTCGATTTAGAAGCCCTGAGTCTCGATGCGAGTGGTAGTGATGCGCCGGTTGTAAAATTATTGCAGTCCATTTTCGAAGATGCGGTGCAGGTAAGGGCTTCGGATATTCATATTGAGCCGGACGAAACTGTGCTGCGTATACGGCAACGAGTGGATGGTGTTCTTCACGAGCAGGTAATGAAAGAGCGCCGAATTGCGCCGGCTCTGGTGCTCAGATTGAAATTGCTTTCTGGCCTCGACATATCCGAGAAGCGGTTACCTCAGGATGGAAGATTTAGTCTTTTAGTCAAGGGTAGAAAAATTGATGTCAGATTATCCACTATGCCGATCGAGAACGGGGAGTCGGTAGTAATGCGTTTGCTCGACCAAACAGAGGGCGCCACGAATTTGGAGGAAGTGGGTATGCCTGCGGAAATGTTGGAGGTTTTTCGGAAGCTTATCCACCGTCCACATGGACTAATTCTGGTAACCGGCCCAACCGGTAGTGGTAAAACCACAACGCTGTATGGGGCTCTGCAAGAGCTCAATGAAGTTGGTAAGAAAATTATTACCGTTGAAGACCCTGTCGAATATCGGCTGCCTCGAGTCAATCAGGTGCAGGTGAACGACAAGATAGGCCTGACCTTTGGTAGAGTTTTGAGGTCGGCGCTGCGTCAGGATCCGGATATCTTGCTAGTGGGTGAGATACGCGATACGGAAACAGCAGAGATTGCACTGCGAGCGGCAATGACAGGACATCTGGTGCTTTCGACTCTACATACTAACGATGCTGTATCGAGTGCTATGCGCTTGGTCGATATGGGCGCGGAAGGATTTCTGGCGGCAACGGCATTACGCGCGGTTGTGGCACAGCGCCTCGTTCGCCGCTTATGTGACAACTGTTATGCGGGCTATCATCCAGAGGCTAAAGACCTGACCTGGATCAAACACATCCTGGGTGATGAGGCCGAAGGTATTAAATTGAAGCGGCCGGTAGGATGTCATCGATGCAACAATTCAGGCTTTCGTGGTCGAATCGGCGTTTTCGAAATCTTGATTTTGAATGAAGCTTTGTCGGACGCGTTGAGAAGGTCTAATTCGTCAGACTTTGTGCGTTTGGCGAGAAAAACCCCCGGCTACCAGCCGCTGGTGGTTAGTGCGCTGAGGTTTGCGGCTCAGGGAATCACCAGTTTGCAAGAGGTATTTCGCGTCGCCGAGCAAGTGGATGAGTCCAGTGATTTTATGGATGTCGCTTAGCATCGCAAGTAGTTAAACGAAGTGTCTGGCATTGGCGCCAGCCATTGGTATATTGTATCGATGCAAGATTAAATAATCGAGTAGAGGCATTGAAAGTAAGATGGCCCATTTTCAATACAGCGGTAGAGACAATACGGGGGCGCTAGTGTCCGGTAACATCGATGCGGGTACCGCCGATGATGTCGCGGCTCAGTTATTTGGCGATCGTGTCACGCCTATTGATATCCATGAAGTTCAGGGGCGAGTTGCAACACCAAAGAAAACGGCGAAGAGCAAAGCGTCGGAGCTCGGCCCGGATGCCACTACTGTCGAGCATGTCAACGCATTCCTGGCCAGCAGCAAAGTTGCGGCCGATGACAAAATTATGTTTGCGCGGCAGATGTATAGTCTGACCAAGGCGGGTCTGCCTCTGGACCGCGCCATAAAGGGCTTGCAGGCATCATTGGTCAACGTTACCTTCAAAAAGGTATTAAAAGACGTGCTGGTCGGTTTGGAAAATGGACAAAACCTGGCTTCCGCTCTGGGTCGTCACCCCAAAGTATTTTCACCTCTGTTTTTAAATTTGGTCCATGTAGGAGAGAACACCGGGCGGCTCGATGTCGCTTTTCAACAGATTGGAAAATATCTGATATTGGAAAAGAATACATCCAAGCAGGTAAAGAGTGCGACCCGCTACCCGCTGTTTGTGTTCTCGGCTATTTTCGCGGCGGTAGGTGTTATCACAGTCTTTGTTATTCCCGTTTTTGCCAGTACTTTCGCGAGACTCGGGGCTGATCTTCCCTGGCAGACAGTGCTATTAGTGGACTCCTCTAATTTCGTGATTAATTACTGGCCAATTCTTCTGTTGGCTGTATTTGGCGCAATATCGGGGTTTTTTTCCTATACGCGTACTGATCTGGGGGCACTGAATTGGGACCGGGCTAAATTACACATTCCATTAGCGGGCGCTGTTTTTGAGAGAGTGGCATTGGGTAGATTTGCCCGAACATTTTCCATGGTAATGACCGCGGGCGTGCCGATTGTGCAAGGCCTAACGGTTGTTGCCGGCGCTGTTGGCAACGCGTTTATTAGCCGGAATGTGCAGATAATGCGCGAAGGAGTGGAGCGTGGTGAGTCACTGTATAGTACCGCCGCTAACAGTAAAATGTTTACCCCCCTAGTGCTACAGATGATAGCCGTAGGTGAGGAAACCGGTACGGTCGATGAACTTATGGCAGAGGTTGCTGACTTTTACGACGCTGAAGTGGAATATGATCTAAAGGCATTAAGTGATTCTATCGAACCCATTCTCATAACTTTTATCGGCGGTTTAGTACTAATCCTGGCCTTGGGTGTATTCCTGCCAATTTGGGAACTTAATACAGCGGCAAATGGCTAGGCTTGCTGGCGGAAAAGTAAAGGCCAACTTGAAGCTTGGCCTGGGAACTGGAGTTGTTTTTAACCACAGCTCTAAAATGAACAGACAGCATCACACTCAGTGGTCCTCCTCCATGAAAAAGGCTGGGGGCTTTTCGATGTTTGAATTGCTGGTTTATATTATTTCTGTATCCATCATCTATGTGACCGCCGCGAACCGTTTTTCAGAGTTCCCCGCGGCGGCAGAACGGGCGAATTTCCTTGCCATAAGCGCGCAGTTGCGGTCTGGCGTGAACCTGGAATTAATGGGGGCGCTGACAAAGGGAGATATGGCGAGAATAGGGTCTTTCGAAAATTCGAATCCGATGGCATTAATGCTGGAGGCACCGAATAACTATTTAGGTGAATTTGACTCTGTAAATAGAGAGCGAGTGCAGCGCAGAAGCTGGTATTTCGACACCCAAAGTCGAGAGTTGGTGTATCTGGTTAATGCCAGTGAGGGTGTTTATCTGCAGACCGGCGCGGGTATGATTCCAAGCAATGAGATTAGATTTCGTCTCGAGGTAGTCTATCGGGATGATTACCGCAACTCATTGCCTGGGAGCTCAGGCCAAAGGCCAAGAATTTTGAGTGGAATGCTGCTGACGCCGGTGGTGCCGTATCAATGGTATTTGGACGATTCCCAATTATTGGATATCGCATTAGCGGACACCGAGATTTGAACGCGGGGTCTTGCTAGAAATTCTCGTCTGGGCCGAGGCGGCCTAAGCCAATTCTCAGTCAAGCAATTTCGTCAATTTCGTGGGATAAACGCGGTAAACAGGGGTGAGCATTGCGAGAAAGTAGTGATAGTTATAGGCATTTACCTCTGTACAAGCTGTTTCAGAGTTATATAATTGTGAACTGGCTCAAAAAAGCAATAGAATAGATCCGATATACTTATTAAGTTATTAATATTTAGGCCGTTATTACAAAGATCGGAATTGTTTTAATATTTCTAGCCCTAATACCCAAATACCGGAATAATTGGTAATTGGTAATTGGTAATTTAAAAGGGCCGTTAGCATGAAGACTTTAAACACATTCAAAAAACAGCAACGAAGTCAGGGTGGTTTTACCATTATCGAGCTAGTGGTGGTTATTCTGCTACTCGGAATCCTCACGGCAACAGCATTACCGCGATTTCTCGATGTGACCGATTCGGCGCATGATGCGGTGGTGCAGGGTGTGCTTGGCGGATTAAACACCGGTATTGGTCTATATCGTGCGCAATGGGTTGCTAACGGCCAGCCTCCAAACGGCAACGGACTAACTGGTTTTGGTGCGGTGACGGCTGAACTACTTACGCCTAACGGCAGCGGTTATCCGGTAGGTTTGAGTGGGGCAGGTCTCACTTTGGATGAAAGTGATTGCCGAAATATTTTTATTGGCTTGCTGCAAAACGGTCGTCCAAGCTCTGTTTCTGCTAGTGCTGCTGCTGCGGCGGCCGCCGCAACGACGGCGGCGGGGAGTACCGGAGTAGACTTTACAATTCATCCTGTTGGAACGGCTTCTTGTAAATTCGTTTATGTTGCTCAAGGCCCTGGTGCAAGCTACCCCGTGATCGATTACGATCCAGTTACCGGTGCCGTTACCCTGAATGCCACTGAGCTTTAATGCGGGAAATTGCTTCAGGATTGCATTCAAAACAATTGTTTAGTGCGAACCGCCGTTTGTGATAAGCAATGAGTTTTAGCCGCGCAGTAAGCCAGAGTAACAATAAGACCTACGAACTGGAGCCCATGTGGTTTCTCGGAATCGTAGGTTTTTTTTTGTATTCGCCATTCACTATTATCAGGCGAATAGTGGCGGCATCGGCTTGCAGCTGCCCTCCTTCGCGGCGGCCTGGATACCCTTAACAATTAGCCTGGGCTTGGCATGCTGGCAGATTAGCGCCGCCGGAACACTGCGTTACACTAATCTCAGTAAGATGCTGTCGTTTTGCATCGTTGCGCTGTTTCTACCCTTTCTTTTCGGGAAATCCAATGTCGATATTAGCGTCGACCGATTTCTGGCAGTTATTGCCATCTTCTTGTTTTTTCTCGCGCTGCAGCAATTCAAATTTTCGGCAAGACAGCTCTTGCTATTGCCGCTGTTTATAATTATCGGGGTGTGGGTCGAGGCGCTGTACGGCTGGTGGCAATTCATCACGGGGCTGATCTCCGAGCGCAGTTTGACGGGTTTACAAACGCGCCCCTATGGCATATTCCAGCAAGTCAATGTCATGGCTAGTTTTATGGCTACCGGACTGGTCCTGTCAGCCTACATGCTGGGCAAAGATAGCGCCACACAAACTCCTAAAATTGTACGTCTGCTTTATCTCGGCATGCCGCTTGTCACTGTACACCTGCTTCATGCGCTGGCTTCCCGGGCAGGATGGCTTGGCGCGGTAACCGGTTTAATTTTTGTGCTTCCCTATGTCTGGAAGAATGCCGATCGGAAGTTGTTGCTGATTTGGTGTGTAACTTTAACCGTAGGATTTTCGCTGTCCTGGCTGGTAGTTCCCGCTACCGGCTGGAGCGCATCGGAAAAAGAAATTATTAGTTTGCAAAGTGTGCGAAGCCTGACCATGCCGCAGACCATCGATATGATAATGGACAAACCCTTAACGGGTTATGGTTATGGAAATTTCGAATCGAGTTATCTTCACTACACGGCAGAAAAACATGCAGGAGATCCAAACTATCCGCCGGGTTTTCCGTCCTTGAGTCATCCCCATAATGAACTATTATTCTGGGCCACCGAAGGGGGAATCATTGCCCTGGCAGGATTGTTGGCGGCGGCTATTCTGGTTTGGCGAAGAGTCTATCAGAATGAAATCTGGACTCGCCTGGCCTTGGTAGGTCTATTTCTCCCCATAGTATTACACACGCAGTTAGAATTGCCGTTCTATCAGTCGACCGCGCATCTAATAATTTTTGTCATACTGATCTACTGGGTCGATAATCTGACCGCAGACTATAAAGAAAAACCATTAAAAAGCACCTTGTTAATCGGCATGTTTGGACTGCTGGTGCCGATTGTGACTTCGCTGTTCGTGGTTACCACCTTACAGTCAGGGCGGCTATTAACAAAATATGAATCTGGCAATCTGGATAATGTCGAAGACCTGGAAAAAATGACCAACTCGGTTGTCTGGCAGGATCGCCTGAACTGGACGATTCGCTCAAAATTAGTTATCAATGGCATTCTTTCAGGCCAACCGCAGTTGGGCCAGGGTTATATAGACTGGATTCCGGGGCAGTTAGCGCGAGAGCCGCGCGTTCGGTTTTATCAATATTTAATACTGGCTCATCAGGCCTTGGGCAATGCGGCAGAAGTAACCGCCGTTCAAGCAGAGGCGGACTATCTTTTTCCTGATGAATCCTTCGAAATTACCGATATAAGTTCCATCATTGCCAAGCCAGTGTCGGTCTCGGAATAGAATCCCATTGATGACAGCTAAGTAGTTCACGGCAGTTATTCTTACGCGGATATTTCACAATCCTTGTACAGGAAATAGTATTCGATGATCAGAGTCAACATAGACAAGAAAATTACTGGCTTTACGATTATAGAAATGATCATGGTGATAGTCGTGGTTTCTATTATCAGCTCGGTGGTGGTAAGCCGCCTAAGTGATAGCAATTCCTTTAACGGCATTATCTTGCGTGATCAGATAGTTTCCCTGGCGCGCATTGCACAACAGAGTTCACTGGGTAGAGCCGGCGTTGAATTAACCATTACACCTGATGCCCCTTTATCGAACGTGCTGATAGAAGCCAAAGCGGGGACCACAGTCATTGAGAGTGCGTTCGTCTCGATGGAGTCACTTAGCCTCAAAGGCGATGTTAATACTGTGTCCAGCTGTTCGGTAGGTGGAGCTATTGCTCTTTCGAATGCAGCACCCCTGCGAATTGGTGTGGGTGAATTGGGTGATCTTATCGACAGCGGAGTAGTTGGCGCGAGTTATCCTTCCAGTGTGTCATCGGCAGTTCGAATATGCATCAATGATGATCCGGCTATGTCTGTCTGCATTTCTCCGGCGGGGTTTGCCTACACAGGAGATTGCGATGTTTGAATCGCAAAAATTGGGCAACGCGCAAACGGGTATTACTCTGGTTGAATTGATCGTTACGATTGTTATCCTGGCGATAGCGCTGCTTGGCATTGCTCAGGCGATTCAGGGTGGGGCGCAGAGGAGCGCGGACACGCTGGTAGAGGGGCGCGCAATCGCCCTCGCTCAGGCATATCTGGATGAGATTCTGGGAAAACGTTTCGATGAAAATTCCGCCAATAGCGGCATACCTCCGTGCCGGCCAGCCGCGCCGGTTCCCAGGCAATGCACGGCAGAGGGTTCTTTTGGTTTTAATTTCACCTCGCCGGTTGAGCCCGGAGAAAATTCCCGCAGCAAGCTCGACGATGTCGATGATTATGACGGCATGGATGAAGGAGATGGACAAACTACACCGTTGCAGGATGTAGATGGCAATGACAGGAATGGCTATGAAAATTTTAGGGTGCAGGTTGCCGTGCGTTATATAAACGTGGCTATGATCGGTGACGAAGAATTTGACCTGAAAATTAATAACGAATTAGGCGATGAGCATGATGCTAAATTGATCACGGTGACAGTGAGTCACCGTGCTCAACCCCAGGGATACAAATTTAGTGCATATAAGGCGAATTTTTAACTGATGGCAATTTCACTTTCAAGAAATAAGTTTGATCGGCATTGTGCTTTTCAAGAGAAGGGGAAAGGTTTTACTGTTATCGAAATGATAGTGGCTATCGTAGTGAGCTCGATAATGGCTATTGGTGTGGTTGGCTTCATTGGTCGTGCCGTGGACGGCATTGACTCGGCATCTAGCAGAAATCAACTTGCCTCCGCCGGTCGCATTGCCATCGACAGGCTGGCGATGGAGCTTCACAACGCGCTGCCGAATAGTATTCGAGTGACTCCAACGGCAGGGCTAAATGCTACAGGCGATCAATGCATTGAGTTTATTCCGGTGCGCGCGGCCACGTCCTATATCAACCCACCCTTTCTTGGGCTCGGAAGTAGCACATTCGAGGTAGTGGATTTCACGCCAAGCCAGCATACTGTTACTGGAGGCTTCGCGGTGATTTACCCGAATCGACAGGATCAAGTTTATGATGGTGACAACGGTGCTTACGCAGTGTGGCCCAATTTCGCATCCAATCGCCCGATTCAGGAAATCCTTGATATACAGGACAGCGTTTCTGCCGATCAGAGTACGGTAACTTTAGTTATACCGCACCGGTTTAGACTGAGGTCGCCGAGTCAGCGATTTTTTGTGGCAGATCAACCTGTTAGTTATTGCGTGGTTGCAGATAAATTATATCGATACAGTGACTATGGATTTTTTGCTGCCCAGGTAGACGTTGAGGAATCCCCGACTTGTATCGTAACCACGCCCGCTAGATGTTTGCCCGATTACGCCGCGCTGTCGGCTACTCCACCCAGAATTAAAACATTGATTACCGATAGTGTGGACAATGCTGGATTGACAGCATTCAGGATCGACAGTCCAACCCTGGCAAGAAACGCATTGATAGCAATACAGTTAAATTTCAGTTCTGACGGTGATTCTATAATTTTAAATCACGAAATACTGACTCGTAGTGTTCCCTAGGGGGAAGGCCTTTTAGTCATTTTAGACGCGTGGATTAGTGAGTGAAATTTTCAAAACAGAATGGAATAGGGCTTCCGGCTGCAATTTTTGTCATTACTCTAATGGCTGGAATTGCTGTCGCGATAAATCAACTCGTCAGCCAGAATGCGCAAACTTTTGAGGAGACGATAAATTTGACCCGCGCATTTTATGCCGCCGAGTCAGGCGCCGGGTTTGCCATGAATACCGTGTTTCCGCCGGAGGCCTATCCAGGTTATGCTTCCGGGGCGGAGTGTGCAGCGGGTCCGCGAGTTTACAACTTTACCGTAGACGGCATTAATCAGTGTAAGGCAACGGTAAGCTGCGGACCGCCGAAGGTTATTAGCGGAAAAAGTTACGCGACGATTGAAAGCGAAGGGAGTTGTGGGGATGTAACAAGGACGATTCAGGTAAGAACCGTATTTTAGCCTCTAGCGGCTTGCCCTGAAATTAATAAGTTAGTTTCAACGCCAGTCTCAAGTAGCAAGAGAAGCACTAAAATAAATTTCTTATTACCACTAATTCGTATTCCAAAGCGCAAAATACTAATTGATCGAAACTATAGCGAGGGAGGGAAAGTGTGTGGCTGCCTAAGTCACCAATGAACTCGCTCCGGCGGTAGAGTAATAGGCATCGAAACCCAGACTACTTTTATTTGTTCGATGACTAATGGCTCACTGCAGTTTGGGTGGTTTTTCAGTAGGCTTAAGCGCTAAAACGGAGATATCTACGCCGATTGCGGCTTGCCGCATCAATATTTGTCCGAACAGGTCGATATTCTTCTAAGTACTTAAAATTATTGGAAATTATGCTCGCGCAGGATTCCTATCAAGTGCTTTGATGCAGGCTCGATGAAACAGGTTTACAAACCATAGCAACTGATGATTTTTAATCCCTCAAATAATGCCACTTCTACTCAATCGATGCGGAAATTAGCGGGGCTGCTGCTTGCCTGTTTTATCACTGTGTTCGTGGCCGTACCTGAGGCCGCCGCGCAGTATTGTCCCTTCACAGATGGATCTATAGGCGCTGGGCAGTTGGTTGTCCTGGAGCAATGTACACAATTCCAGGGTGCGGACAATAATGCCGCAATAGTTATCAATAAACCTTCCCTGGCTCAGGAAGGTGATTTGTTGGTCGTGGCCATCAACACCGCGGGTGACGAGCTGCCTTTTACTATTGCTCCGACTGCCGACGGTTTTACCCTCATTCAGGAGAGCGAGGGTGGCGGAATCACCTTTGCGATATATTCGAAATTTGTCGGCGCTAGCGAGCCCGCCAACTACACCTGGGCTCTTTCCGGTAACGCAGAACGCTACGCCTACATGCTGTTTTTTAGCAGCGCTTCCGGCATAAGCACGGTCCCATTCAGCCAGGGAATTACCAACTTGGCAGCTACGCCGGCGATCACCACGACGATTGCCAACACACTATTATTGCGCATGGCAGTCAGTGACGATGATGATATAGCGATTAATCCCGTCGGCAACCTGCTGCCAGGCTATACCAATATAATCAGTAATTCCAGTAGCTTGGGAGGTGCCGGGAATATTTCGGTGCAAGCGGCGTATAGCAATGCCCCCACAGCGACTCTTTATGGCGCTGAATCTTTCTCGATCATTACCAGTAATGAACTTTGGAAAGCGAATACTCTGGGTGTCGAACCTTTAGAGTTCAAGTTTTCCTACCTCGATGGCAATAACCAGATGAGTCTGTGTGCCATTGAGCAAGTCACCCTGCGTGTCACAAATTCCGCCGACCAGCCGGTAACAGGCTTCGGTGGCATAGTCACACTGAGCACCTCGGGTGCTGCCGGTGGTAGCGGGAATTGGTCGGACCCTGCTGCGCTGGGAAATTTCGGTACCCTCACGCCGAGTGGGCTAAATGACGGTACGGCTACCTACGACTTCAGTCCTCTCGATGGTGGCGAGATTACGCTCGAATTCACCACCGATACTGTCGGCGCAGTAAGCTTCGATTTAGATTACCTGGGGCGCTTTTCAGAGAATGGCGGCGCCGATGACCCGACTTTGAACGTCGATGATAACTGTGCATTCGCCATCGATTTTACCAGTAACACCGCGGGAACCTGTAGCGCCGGGCCGCAGGAGTTCACGCTTTCGATATTGGATAGCGCCGGTGATGTTGCACTCAATTATGCTGGCACGGTGAACCTTACGCTCGATTCGGGCGCTGGAGGCAACTACACAACTGGCGGCGTTAATCCAATTGTGCAGGGTACTCTTGATGATGGTGCTGCGGATTACACCTTCGCCTTGACCGACCTCGGCGCGGTTACTTTTAATTATATCTCTACCAGCATTTCACCCCAGACTATCAATATCAATGCCGTCGATGCCAGCCCACCGGTAGCCCTCACTTATGTCACGGGAGCCACCGATGAAAACCTGGTGTTCTCCGATTGCGAAGTTCGTATTAGCTATGTCGGGGGTGATGATACGCGCGATGTGTGCAGTATCGCTCAGGTAATTTTTACTATTACCGATTCTGCCGGTGGTGTGGTAACAGACTACGACGGTGATCTCGATATTACTACCGATTCCTTTACCGGTGACTGGTCGGGAACAGTGCCAGGTGTCCTTGATAATACGGTTAACGGGACGAGTAACGGCGAGGCCAACTATGCATTCAACGGCACCGAAGGTGGTGCCGTTACTATCGATTTTCGTAATCCTTTCATAAACGCGACACTAACTATCGCCGCCAGTGGTACAGCTGGCAATACGGCGGCGGTCGTATTGAGCGCAGACATCAGTTCGGATCCCACCCTGGATATCGCTGGCTGTAATCTGGTCATCGATGTCGCATCGGCGACTAATCAATCCGATGTGTGCCGCGCCGGCGAAATAGTAACCTACACCATTACTGACCGAGATAGCGCCACGGCGACCGACTTCAACGGGTTTTTAGTCTTGCAAACCAACGGCCTGCCGAATATCGGTAACTATTCACTGCCTAATCCCCCTTCTTCACTAGTCGGAGGGTTCGGAACCTTTGTTAACGGCAGCAGCAATGACGGTATAGCCACCTATCAGTTCAATTCGGGTGCGGGCGATGGAGGTATCCTCGAGGTGCTGTTCACCGTTAATACCATCGCTACCGTCGTGCTGGGCGCCAGCAGTAGCGGAATAACGGTGGACAATAGCGACGGAAGTATTCAGTTTGAGCCCTGCGAATTTCGAATTGCCTTTCCCGATGTCGTCACGGTTAATCAGACCGATGTCTGTTCGGTCGAGTTGGTACGTATATCCTTGTTTGACATCGATGGCGATCCCGTTACCGACTATACGGGTAGTGTCAACCTTAGTACCAGTTCCGGTGATGGTACCTGGACCGTCAACAATGCAGACGGTATTGTCAATGACCCGGTAGCAGAGGATGGGGCGGCGAGCTATGCCTTTGAGGCCACCGATCTGGGCACTATCGATCTTAACTTTGTGCATGCGGCATCGAACAATGCCTCGGTGAACATCAATGTTAGCGATACTGTGACTACCGACCCGGGAAACCCCGGTTCTGCCAACGATCCTAATCTTACAGTCGATCTGTGTACTTTTACGATCACTCATGTCGCCGGATCATCTACGGCCTGTTCTGTACATCGGGTGACAATACAAGTACTCGACAGTAGCTCAAGTCCTCCGGTCAACAATTATACCGGTAAAATCAATATCAGCACCTCGACCAATCATGGTAATTGGGCTATAGGCACCGGTTTGGGAACGCTAAATCCAAATCCCGATAACGATAACAACGGTGCTGCGAGTTATACCTTCGATGCTTTGGATGGCAGCCTCGTCACACTGGATTACGCTAATACTCAGCCAGAAAACCTGAACATTAATTTGGTAGATCAGGTCGTTGGGCAGAATGGGGTGATTGTGGAAGACGGCGCGGCCGATGGGGATTTGCGAATAACTTCCTGCTTACCTGCTATCGATGCGGGGGCGCTTTCCTGTGTGAATGCCACATCGACCTCAATTAATGTAAGTGCTCAAAATCCCAATCCTGCCTTGCGCGGCCGCATGGTAATTATGCTTGTCGAGCACCAAGGCACGGTCGACGTAAATAATTTTCCCACCTTTGGGGGCAACCCTATGACTTTTATTTACCGGGAAAAGAATTTGGATGGAGCGGGTAACACCATCGAGATGTGGGGAATTCTCGATGCAGATTTCCCTGCTGGAACCGGGCCTCATTTGGGTTCCTATTCGGGCCCGGTTAACTCTCCCTATATGTGTTTAATTCCGATCGTCGAGGTTGAACAGAAAATGGACTTTGATGCCTTGGGAGAGACAGGAACCAACAATGATCCGGTCAATGGCTCCCAGGGCACGATTACTAAAATCTCTTCGACTACGGTGACTAGCACGGCAAATAATTCATTGATACTGAGTGTAGTAGGTAGCAGTCATGTTTCGGGCACACAATCCTATGATCTGGTGGCTCCAAACCCGCCACTCAGCCAATTGTTTGTTATTCCGTCTCCTCCTCCTAATCGCCTGATAGATTTCAAGGGCAGCTCCGGTGTGCTTCCCAGCGCAGGGGTTATTCAGGTAGATGAGACCTACGATCGGTTCGATGCAGGTTCGGTGCCGGACCGACATGCACATATCGTGGCGTCATTTGCGCCACTAATTGGCGGACCCTCGGTTGCTAATACTTATACGCCGGTCAGGTTGCACCGCTCCTATTCTGGCAACCTAAGTTATCGGGCGATCGGAGCGTCAGTGAGAACCGATCATAACTTGCCTGGACCCCAGTCCTGTATAGGTAATAATTTTGCTTCCGCCAACCTCAGTTTACCGGATGAGAATCCGGCGGTCGCTCCCTTCGTGGGAGAAGTAGGGGCGGACTCAAGCGTTGTTGCCGCGTGGCTGTATTGGTTCGGATCGGGTGATATTGAGGCAATTGATCCCGGTTCTGTGTACGAGCAGGTGACCTTTGTCAATCCTTCACTGACCGCAACCGTGATTACGGCCGAGGAGCTTTTCATAATAGACAATGTGGGCATTGCCAACGACAAAGACTACTTTGCCGGCTTTAAAGATGTCACCGCATTGGTAAGTGGTAGCGGTACCTATACGGTGCAGGGTATTGATGTCGATTACGGGGCGCCCTGGAGAAATTCCCAGGCTTGTGTGGGTGGCTGGTCACTCATCGTAGTTTACGAGAATCTGTTTGAGCAATTGCGAGTCATCAATCTTTTTCAAGGCTTTGAGCCGGTACAGAATTCATCGGTTACACTGGTGCCAAGAAATTTTAGAATGGCCGCGCCCGATCTCATTGGAGAGTTGCCAAATGGCCAGATAACACATGTTACGATGGAAGGCGATGAGGATGCCTTCGATGGCGAGGAAGGATTGAAAATTCAACCTTCGCCTGGAGTCACCGATCAGGCTCTTTTTAATTCGCTTTTCAATGACTACAATCCGCTGTTTGCAGAATTCAATAGCACCATTACTCGTCCGATTTATAATCTGGTTGACACAGATCCCAGTCCGACCGAAAACTGGGTGTATTTGTTTGACCCGCTAGCGGGAGCGAATGGTTACGAGATTGATTTCCAGGGGCCAGATTTACCCCCCGTGGTGGAGGGACAAGAGCCCGGTGCATCCTGGGGCGTTGATGTCGATACCCACTACATCTCTGGAGATGGAGATAATGCCGACGGTGATAGTGATGTGCTAAACGCCTTTGCCCTTGCTGGTGTCGAGAAATTTACCAACCGATATACCAGCGGAGGAGACCTGGTGGCTTTGTTGGTCGAAGTCGTTAGCGTTACCAATGCACCGATTGCCGACATCGAAGTATTTAAAACCGAAGTCGGTAATTTCAAGGTCAACAGCAGCGCTAGCAGCTACCAATTTGAAGTACGCAACAACGGCAACGGTGCCGCCAGCTTTGGTGAGGCCACTGGTATAATTACCTTAAGTGATACCCTGCCGCTGGGCATGACTTTCGCGGCGCCTGGCGATGTTTCAGGAACTGGCTGGGATTGTTCGGTGCTGGGCTCGGTGCAGTTGGACCCCGGAGCATTCACCTGTGTCTATGACGTGGTCAGTGGTGAGTTAGATGAAGATCTTCCGGGTAATCCTGGATTTGGTAAAAGTTTGCCGATCCTCACCGCCAACGTGACAATCGATGGGCCGCCAACATTCTTTCCAAGTTTAAATAACAACGCCAAGAATGTCGTACGCGTGTTGCACGCAGAAGGAACCTGTACTGCCGCGACGGGCGTCTCTCCGGATCCCGCTGGCGTGGGTTGTCTCGGTGCGCCACAGTTTGACAATGTTAATGACTTGGAGAATGGCCTAGTCGACATTAATACGCTGTTCGACAAGACGGGCAATAATAATAATGTCGATAGCATTACCACCATTGTAAAGGGGATCGTAACCGATCTCGGCATTGAGAAGACAGTTAACGGCGTGCTGGAAGAGAAAAATCCAGATGCGGCAGGCCAATACACGCTTACGGTAACCAATTTTGGCCCCGATGATATTACACCTGATTTAACTACACCGACCATTACGGTGACTGACATTGAGTCGAACTTTATTGAATTCACCACCCTAGGTGTTACCGATCCAGGCTGGACTTGCAATATCGTGGACGGGTCGCCAGATATACTGACCTGCACCTTCGATGGAACACTGTTATTTGGTGGCACGACCAGTATTGTGCTTAATGTCGATGTTACCGGTGTCAACGGAAACGTTGTTTCAAATACCGCCTCGGTTGATTCTGGCCTGTACAATTTTGACACGAAAGCAGCGAATGATACCGACACGGATATCAGTGTCATTGTAAATCCTCCGGTCGCCTCTGCTGAGAAATTTCTGTTCTCGGTTTCCTCGCCGCTGGGGGTGACAACTATAGGAACCGGAGCGGGACAATTAGTAGACTTCGAGAACGATGATTTAGTTCTATTTGATCCCGTTCTCGATAAAGCCACGATGTTTTTTGACAATAGCGTATTAGGCTATGGTGTAGATGATATTAATGCGGTGCACCTGCTGCCTAATGGAAAGATTGTTCTCTCTGCAAATGCAGCGAGTACTATCGGCTCTCCTGCTCAGGCCTTCGATAAGTATGACCTGGTAATCTATGACCCTATTTCGTTAGAGGCCAGTATCTTTTTCGACGGCTCGATACTGACGCCGACACTGCCTGCTACTGATGTAAATATTGATGCGGTTTATGTGCTGGATAATGGTGATATTATTTTCTCTACTACCGAGGGAGCTTCCACAGGTGGGGTTCCCTGGCTCGATTCGGATCTGGTGTTATGGGACGGAGCAACTGCCTCAATTTACCTTGAGGGAGCAGACGCAGACGTATTCGGCGCCTCGACAGTACAGGTTGATGCAAGCTATATTCGGGTTGACCCGCTAGACGCAACGGCAGTGATCAACACCTTCGTTTTTTCAGCCGATAACCAGGGCGCGACTGTAGGTGACGATAATACGGGATTTGGCCGTGATGATGTTGTTGAGCTGGTAGTAGATGATCATCTGGCTCCTGATGTGACATCCTCGAATAAGCTTTTCGCCGGTAATATCCCTCTGGGCGTATTCTCCGCTATTGACAATGAGCGCCGCCTGAACGCGGTACATGTATTAGAAGATGATTTCATGGGTCACTTTGCGATTTCTCAAGCACAATCTGGCAGCGCTTGTGTGGCGGGAAAAATAACCATTAGCAAACATCAGGGCCTTACTCACGGTATCGATACAGACTATGCCGGCGCGATAGAAATCACCACCAGCACCAGCGAGGGGAACTGGAGCATAGATACAGGCAATGGCACTCTGGTAAATTCTGGTTTAGGTCAGGCGCGTTACACCTTTGTGCCCTCGGACAATGGCCAGGTAACGCTGAGTCTGAATGTGACTGAAGATCCACCAGTGGCTAAGAGTCTGAATGTGAATGTGACAAACCATATCGTAACTGAGCTGAGCACGGAAGATCCAAATTTTAATTTCAATCTGGTGATTACCGCGGTGACCTACAGAGATGAATTTTCCTTAGCCGCCTTTACTAATAACGATGGCAGTACTGGCTGGAATGGGGACTGGGTGGAGGTAGACGATGTGCTTGCCGGTGCAGCAGGCGGCAATGTCCGCATCAGTGGCGGAGCACTGCATTTAACTTCAACGCCGGAGACGATCAATAATCCTTCTTTTACCCGGAGCGCGGACATGAGTTTGTATGCCGTCACCGAGGCAGTATTTTTGAATTTCGACTATTCTTATTCCAATCTTAATGCCGCCGATGTGATAACAGTCTCTGCGAATGATGGCAACGGTGGTTTTGTAAACGTCGCTACCTATACGGGTCTATCTGGGAACAGCGGCTTTATTGCAGCGAGCATCAATTTGTCGACGGCCCTGGCGCCGGTTGACTTTAGTGTTGCTGCTGCTGAAATTAGATTTGAAATCACCAATGGTTATACTCTGACCAGTGTCTTCAACATCGATAATGTTGAGATCGCCACCGGTACCTCAGATTGTGGCATTGGTCAGATAGATCATTTTGATATAGACGTGGAGAGCTCTGGCATAGCCTGTGTGGCTTCGACCGTAACCATCACTGGCCATGATGCAAATCATTTTCCGGCCGCCGCTGGCCATGGCACAGTCATTAATTTGAGCACCTCCACCGGCGCCGGCACCTGGGCTTCGGTACTGCTTGGCTCGCAGGCAAGACTGAATGATGTTGGGGCTCAAGGGCTGGCAACGAATGTCGATGGGCAGGGTTCTTACACATTCTTTGGGGAGGAAGATACAGTCCAACTGCGCTTCAACTACACCGATCCAGCCGGTGATACCCCCTTAGTGAATTTTAATATCGGCGGCGTCTATACCGAACAGCAAATTCCTGATCACGATCCTTCGATTACTTTCGATGAGGTGGGTTTGTTGTTTTTCAATGATGTTAATCCTGGCGGGAGTACTACCTTGCCATTCCAGATTGCGGGCAAGTCTTCTATGCAGCTGCCACAGTCAGGTAAAGTTACCTTGCAGATGATTCGTAGTGTGCCAATAGCGGGAGATGGGTTTGGCGCGGGAAACATCAGTCTGGCTTGCGAATCTCTGGTTCCCGATCAGACCACTGCCAAAGTCAAGTTCGCGGCCGTGTGTGAAAATCCAGGAACCTGCGCTGTTTCCAATATGACTGTTGTCGATGCCGCCGCTACCCCGCAAACCACTGTGCCGGTATTCAATTCCGGGACCCTCAATCCTGCAGCATCCGGGCTTGAACTGGATGTTTTCTTCGAAAACCAGCCTACCGTTGTGGATGGTCGAAATAATATCGGTGCCACGCTCAATTTTACCTATCCGGATGCGGGCAAGATCTCTCTGCAAGCCGAATTCGATATCCCCTTCGATGGCAATATCGCAGGCGTGCGATCCGGCGACAGGATCAATGGAGCAAGCCCGGCATTCATCGTGCGTCCATTCGGCTTCGATGTTGATTTTGGCAATGACCGCGCGGGAGGTGGGCCGCTTTCATTAGCCCTCGATGCGACAGGCCCGCCCTTCGCCAGAGCCGGTGCGGACTTCAATGCGACAATATCGGCCGTTGCCTGGGATTCGGCTGATGACAGCAATTTTGACGGTGTACCGGATACGGGAGCAGATCTATCGGACAATGTGGTTGCCGCGAATTACGGCCAGGAAAACTCGGGGGCCGGGGCTGGCGGTGTGGTGTTGCTTAGCGTGTCCAGTGCCAATCCGGGAGTGCCTGGCGGCGTGAATGGCTCAGTCATTGCGGGTAAGGAAATATTCGATGGTTTTGCCAATGGCTCTAGAACCCAAGCAATAGCTATCGACGAGGTGGGGATCTTCGATCTGGAGGCGGTGTTGGTCGATGATAATATCAGTCTTACCCCGATCAACTATTTCGCTGAAGCGAACAGCGAAGGAGTCTCCGGTGGCGTCGTCGATGTAGGGCGAATCTACCCGAATAATTTTGCCCTAATGAGTTCCAGCTTCATGCCACGAATCAATCAGGCGATGGTCTGTGCGGCCGCTTCGCCTTTTACCTATATGGGTGAAGACTTCGGTATCAATATGCTCATCGAGGCGAAGAATGCGCAGGGTGCTACCACGCTCAACTACAGAGGTGACTTCGCCAACCTAACTACCTTTGCAGAGCTGGATATTCGCGCCATTATTGATAGCGTGGGGAATCCGGATATCGATCTTGGCGCCAGTAGTCGGCTTATTAATAGCTCGATTGCCGTCCCCGCCTGGAATGCGGGCACTCTGACTATTAGTGGCAACATGAATATTAGTCGACCAGCAAGCGACGCGGAAGAGGCCCCGTTAACCGCCGTACAAATCGCCTTCGCTCCGATCGATGACAATAACGATGACGGCAAAGGCGTAGGCGCGGGGGACGACGTGCTGTTGGATGTACTGGATGTGGATCTGGATGACGGGGTGACTGAGGAAGTTGACTTTGTATTCAGACTGATTGGCACTCACGAATATAGATACGGGCGTCTGCTGATCGATAACGCCTACGGACCGGAGACGGAGTCACTGGGCATTCCACTGCGCCTGGAGTATTACGATGGCTCCAATTTTATTGTCAACACAGCGGATAGTTGCACCGCCCTGGTATTTGATATTGTTGCGCCGGCGCTAAATTATGTCATCAGCAGTTATGAAGCGCCTCTGCTGGACGGAGACACGGAGATTGAACAGGGCGAGCTAACGGATGTGACGGTCACTGTGTTTAAAGGTCAAACAAATCGCATTGCGGATGGTGATAATGACGACACTAATGATCCGGACCGTCCGTTTATCACCTCGGCACCACTGCTGGAACATACCGGCAGAGTAATGGTGGAGTTCGACCTCTCGGATCTGTTGGGCGTCTCCTTACCTACGCGGCTGGATTTTCTCCGCTATGATTGGCGCACATATCCAGTCGTTGATGACTACAATGAAATACAGGACGGAATTTATACGGATAACCCGCGCGGCGTCGTTGAATTTGGTAATTATCGCGGTCATGATCGGGTGATCAACTGGCAGGAAATTTATAGCGGGACTGGTCCTTAAGAGGAAGCGTAGAGCGGGTCGATGGTGTATCGAGCCTGTCCGGACTTACTCGTCCTCACTCAATTCGGCTTCATCTACCTTGCCCTCCGCGGTCCCGAGTTCTTTGATCTTGCGGGTGAGGGTGTTACGTCCCCATCCCAACAGATTAGCCGCATCACGTCTTCGCCCCGCTGTGTGCTTAAGGGCAATGTCAATCATGGTGCGTTCAAACATGGGTGTCGCCTGATTGAGAATGCCAGTGTTGCCCAAACTAAGTTGTTGATCCGCCCAGACCTGCAAACCGTGTGTCCAGCTCTCTGAATTATTGACGGCAGTTTCCTGGGCGGCGAATTCAGGTGGCAGGTCGTCTATATGTACTTCACGGCTGGAAGCCATAACGGTAATCCAGCGACAGAAATTTTCCAATTGTCTGACATTGCCGGGCCAGCTTAGAGTGCATAGGTATTGTTCGGTTTCCGCTCGTAATACCTTGGGTTCCACGTCTAATTCTTTGGCGGCCGCGCTTAAGAAGTGACTGGCGAGACGCGGGATATCTTCGCTGCGATCGCTGAGCCGTGGAATATGAATGCGAATCACGTTGAGGCGGTGGAAAAGATCTTCCCGAAACTCGTGCGTGAGCACAAGGTTCTCAAGATTCTGGTGCGTTGCCGCGATAATTCTAACATCAACTTTTATCGAAGTATGACCGCCGACGCGATAGAATTCGCCGTCGGAAAGGACACGCAATAACCGGGTTTGTGTCTCGGCAGGCATGTCGCCGATCTCATCCAGGAATAAGGTGCCGCCGTTCGCCTGTTCGAAGCGACCGGTGCGCTGAGCGGTTGCGCCAGTGAATGCGCCTTTTTCGTGACCGAATAATTCAGATTCAATAAGTTCCTTGGGAATAGCTGCCACATTAAGTGGGATGAAGGGCTTGTCACTGCGCGGGCTGTGATTGTGCAGGGCACGGGCGACCAATTCCTTGCCGGTTCCTGATTCGCCGTTTATCAGAACCGATATATTAGAGTGGGATAGTCGGCCAATTGCCCTGAACACTTCCTGCATGGCCGGTGCTTCGCCGATAATCTCCTGAGTTTTATTGGCGCTGTCTTCGCGGCTTGGCAAAGCATTTCCGCGCGCATGTTCGAGCGCGCGCTGGGTCATGGCAACAGCATCGTCAATATCGAACGGCTTGGGTAAGTATTCAAAGGCGCCGCGACTATATGAAGAGACAGCTGACTCGAGATCAGAATGGGCTGTCATGATGATAACGGGCAGATGTGGATGTTGTTCCTGAATAGTCGATAGCAGATCCAGGCCATTGATTCCTGGCATGCGAATATCACTGATAATCGCATCCGGTAATTCATGTTCCAGACGATGCAGAAGGTCGTCGCCATTTTCGAATGATTCTGTTTTTAGGCCGGTCTTGCTCAGGGATTTTTCCAGAACCCATCGTATGGAACGATCATCGTCGAGTATCCAGACAGAATTATTTGTGTTCATCGTTTGCTTCACCTGCAGTGAATAGTTTATTAATTGAGATCACCCGAGTACGGGTAACAGCACAGTAAAACAAGTGGCACCAGGCCGGCTTTCGACCTCGATCATGCCCTTGTGTTGGTTAATAATTGCATGGGTTATCGACAGGCCCAATCCAGTCCCATTGGCGCGACCGCTGATCATTGGATAGAAAATCGTATCAATTATTTCAGCAGGGATACCCGGGCCGTTGTCTATTACTTTGATGCAGACCGCCAGGCGGTAAAATTTTCCAGCGATGGTTGCGTTGCGTACAATTCTTGTGCGCAGGTGAATTTTCCCCAATTGATGCTCAATCGAAGGACTGGAGAGAGACTGCATCGCGTTACGCACGATATTTAGCATGGCTTGGATAAGTTGTTCTGAATCGGCAACTACCGCCGGGATACTGGGATCGTAATCGCGAGTGAGTTGTATGCTGTTGCCGCTGATTTCAGCCGCCACCAAACTTCTAACCCGTTCTAAAACCTCATGCACATTGGTCGCCTGCATATTGGGTAGCTTGCGAGAGCCCACCAGTCTATCCACCAGGTTATGCAGACGATCGGCTTCTTCGATGATGACATTGGTATAGTCTTTCAACTCATCCGAGTTAAGTTCCCTGGCGAGCAGTTGCGCGGCGCCGCGAATCCCTCCCAGTGGATTCTTGATTTCGTGGGCCAGTCCGCGTACCAGTTCACGGGTTGTCGCATGGGTTGAATTCAGCGACTCTTCGCGATCTAATCGATTGGAATGCTCCAGTGAATCCAGTTCCAGCAGCGCGCGTTGCTGCCCATTTTCCTCGAACGGGGTAACGGTGTAGTCCACGCTCATACGCTTGCCATGCATTAAGTGCAATTGGACTTTGCGCTTGGTGAAGCTGGCGTTGTTGTTCAAGGCTGTCTGCATCTCGCCGATGTCTTCGGCCGCATTAATAAACACGTCACCGATGAACAGTTGATTGGCTTTACGATTGCTAATGCCCAGCAGGCTCTCGGCCGCGATATTGAGGTACAACAAGCGCAGCTTGCTATCCAGTAGCACGACGCCGGTTTTGAGGTTATCGAGTAGGCGTTTATAGAGGTTGTTCGTTATCACTGCAGTCAATTACCCGGTTCAGGATTTATTTCAGGGCTCAATTTTTGCTCCCGGATTCTGCTCGGGTCTATTGGCTCGCCGTGCTCACTGCCAGTTATCCCGGTACTGCTTATGCTTGTTTCAGCAACTGACCTTCAATGCTGCCTTGCTGCTTGCCTACAAAATAGCTATACAATAAGCAGCTACTTCGCTAATAGGAAAGTACCCATGCAATAAGCAAACCAATACTGGGCACAGGGGAATTTGGCTACAGCCCAATGCTTCCGGTGCTCTAACAAGAGAGGGGCAACATTGTGCCAATCTGGCGAGGAAAGTATGCACCAATATAGTGCGAAGAACAAACAATAAGCCGCGGCATCGGGCTGTGCTGCAGTCATTGGGGAGAAAGCCTGAGGGCTTATCCTCTTAGAGGTAATAATAGAGGCAAAAAAAAGCCCGGTGATTAAGCCGGGCTTTTTCAGTGCGCTTGCTTGGGATTACTAGGCAAGGCCTTCCTTGGTGGTCTTGATAATAGCCGCCGCGACTTTATAAGGGTCGGCATTGGAGGCAGTACGTCGATCTTCCAGACGTCCTTTCCAGCCATCCTGCACAGTGGTAATCGGGATACGAATGGACGCGCCACGATCAGATACGCCATAACTAAACGCCTCGATGGACTGAGTCTCGTGCATGCCGGTCAGGCGCTGATCGTTGTTG
Organism: Pseudohongiella sp.; assembly: GCA_013204155.1. GTDB lineage: Bacteria > Pseudomonadota > Gammaproteobacteria > Pseudomonadales > Pseudohongiellaceae > UBA9145. Next base: position 26,587 of record JABMOK010000182.1, read on the forward strand.
GCCCCGTATACGCTGATGTGGCGCTCGATGTTCTTGCTGAAAGCTTCACAGATCTTGGTGAAAATTTCTTCATCACCATTCTCGCGCATGACGCCATTGGAGAAATTGGCGTGCATGCCGGAACCGTTCCAGTCCAGATCTTTGCCAAGCGGCTTGGGGTCGTAGTTAATGGTCAGCTCATAACGCTCGGCGGTGCGCTCCAACAGGTAGCGCGATACCCATATTTGGTCGCCCGCTTCTTTCGCGCCTTTGGCGAATATTTGATATTCCCACTGGCCCGCCGCGACTTCTGCATTGATGCCTTCAATGTTAAGTCCGGCTTCGAGGCATATGTATAAATGGTCTTCTACCACATCACGGCCATGGGCATTAGTGGCGCCAACGGAGCAGTAGTACGGGCCTTGAGGGCCGGGATAGCCGCCAGGAGGAAAGCCTGGGGGTAGTCTGGTTTTTGGATCCCAAAGGAAATATTCCTGTTCGAAACCAAACCAGAAGTCATCATCGTCATCATTGATAGTTGCACGGCCATTAGAGGCGTGAGGTGTACCATCAGCATTCAGCACTTCAGTCATGACCAAGTAGGCGTTCGCACGATCAGGATCGGGGTAGACTGCAACCGGCTTTAACAGACAGTCGGAGTCATTGCCTTCTGCTTGCAGGGTTGAGCTACCATCAAATGACCACATGGGACATTCTTCCAGCTTGCCGCTGAAATTAGCACGTACCTGTGTTTTGCTGCGCAGGCTTTGAGTGGGCTTGTAACCGTCAAGCCAGATGTATTCCAGTTTAGATTTCATTTTCTAACGTTCTCCTAATCGATTTCGACTACTTTAATAATGTAAGACTTATGCCTGTTGGTTTTGTTTCTCCGCTCTTTCCTGCCTCTACTCCTTCCTGCACTACTCTTTTCTGCACTACTCTTTTACCACTACGCCAGTCGCAAGCTTCCGATTTTGCGGCGGGGGGAGGGTGCAAGAGCCTCTCACCTTTTCCTTCAACTTTTGCAAGGAGCTAGCAATATTAGTCCGACTAATCGGATATACTTACCCGCTTGCCTTGTGCGCATTGAGAGGAGCAAAATATATGCCATTACGGGTGTCGCTGCAAAGCCCTATTTTGCTGGCGTACCGATTAGCTCCCCAATAGCCTTCAAAGCAAAATGCACAATATTGGGGCGTTACAGAAAATATAGCACCTATATAGTGCATTTGTTGAAATAACTACCCAGGCTCCTGCAGCAGATGCTGTATTTCCCCTGTGTGCCTCGACTGCCTGCGGCTCACCGGCTCGAAAAAGAGCCGAGAGCAGAAATTCAATCTTTTAAGTGTAAATCAGAGTAGATACATGCTGTACCTCGTTAAGCTTTTCCCCGAAATAACTATCAAGACGCGCCCTGTCCGCCGCCGCTTTATACGTCAATTGCGCAAGAATATAAAGGCGGTGTTGCTCGAATTCGACGAAACCGTGACGGTGAGTGGCGAATGGGACAGTATCGAGGTGGTAAGCAGTAGCGAGGATCCGGTAGTTCTCGCGCAAATGAGTGAAAGATTGAGCTGCACCCCGGGTATTGCCAAATTTCTGGAAGTCGATAAATTTCCCCTGCCTGATATGGAAGGGATGCTGCAGCTGGCGTACAAGTTTTACGCTGACAAGTTGGAGGGCAAGACATTTGCCGTTCGCTGTAAGCGCAATGGCAGACATGCTTTCAAATCTATGGACGTGGAAAGGTTTGTCGGCGCTGGCCTGAATCTGCAAACCCAAGCCGCTGGCGTGAAACTGGTCAAGCCCGATGTAACGGTTGCTCTGGAAATACGTGATGATGCATTTTATGTTGTCCGAGAGCAGCGCCAGGGGCTTGGAGGTTTTCCCCTGGGTTGTCAGGACTCTGTGCTGTCATTGATCTCCGGTGGTTTCGATTCATCGGTTTCCAGCTACCTTTGTATTAAGCGAGGCTTGCAGACACATTACTGTTTTTTTAATTTAGGTGGCAGGGCCCACGAATTAGCGGTTAAAGAAGTCGCGCTCTTCTTGTGGATGAAGTACCACAGTTCGCACCGGGTTAAATTTGTATCGGTGCCTTTCGAGAATGTGGTTGAAGAAATACTGAGTAAGGTGGATAACTCCCAAATGGGCGTTATATTGAAGCGCATGATGCTGCGCGCGGCCGAGAAGGTAGCTGCCAGCTTGCACATCGATGCATTGGTGACGGGTGAAAGTATTGCGCAGGTTTCGAGCCAGACCTTGCCCAACCTGGCGATTATCGATGCCGTTTCTAGCACACTGATACTAAGACCGCTCAGCACTACTGACAAGCAGGATATCATCGACATCGCCAGGCGTATCGGCACCGAGGAATTTTCTAAAGACATACCGGAATATTGTGCAGTTATTTCCAATAAGCCAACAACCAGAGCGAGAATGGCAAGAATAGAAAAGGAAGAGAGCCATTTCGATTTTACTGTTTTGGATGAATCGATCAATAACGCGAAGCATCAACTCATTACCCAGGTGATCAATGATTTTGATAAGGACGCGGCGGAAGTTGAAATAGTTCATAGCATAGGCCTTGCGAGCACGGTGATCGATATTCGACACCCTGCCGAGACGGATATAAAACCACTAAGGCATTCAGCGATTGACGGCTCAGTGGAAGTGTTGTCGATTCCCTTTTACCAGCTTAGAAGTCGTTTCAATGAATTGGATAAAAGCCGGAGCTATCTTCTGTACTGCGACAAGGGGATGATGAGTCGTTTACATGCTGCTAATTTGCAAGATGAAGGCTTTAATAACGTGGCGGTGTTGGATTTGTCGAAGGCGGCTGAGCCCAATTAATCGGCAGAGATTTGCTTAAATACAGACTGGATGCCTCTCTGCTCCCCATATTCCGCCATTTTCGTGAATTTCTCCCGCAATAAACCAGCAGATAGCTAATCTTTCTACCCAGTCTCGTGTATACTCGCCGGCCTTTGTCTATCCCGACTGGATAGAATTTCCGGTTTTAGAGCTGGCTCAGGCCTGCCAACTGTTTATTCCCTTTTTGCGTGGTGTACTGTGATTGAGAAGATACGAAATATTGCCATTATTGCCCATGTCGATCATGGCAAAACTACCTTGGTGGACAAGTTGCTGCAGCAGTCGGGCACGCTTGAATCCAGAGGCAAAAATGTAGAGCGCGTGATGGACTCCAACGATCAGGAGCGCGAGCGCGGTATTACTATTTTGGCCAAAAACACAGCGCTTAACTGGAATGGTTATCATATCAATATCGTCGACACGCCGGGCCACGCCGACTTCGGTGGCGAAGTGGAACGCGTGTTGTCCATGGTCGACAGTGTCCTGTTATTGGTTGACGCCGTCGATGGCCCTATGCCGCAGACGCGATTCGTTACCCAGAAAGCCTTCGCGCAGGGCTTGAATCCAATCGTTGTTATTAACAAAATTGACCGGGATGGCGCTCGCCCCGATTGGGTGGTTGGCGAAGTGTTTGATCTGTTCGATAAATTGGGTGCAACCGATGAGCAATTAGACTTTCCGATAATCTATGCCTCTGCGCTGGAAGGAATAGCGGGTCTTGAAATCGATGCTATGGCCAAGGATATGCAGCCACTGCTTGAAACTGTTATCGAAAAAGTCCCACCACCGAATGTAAACGCCGATGGCCCCTTTCAAATGCAGATCAGTGCACTGGATTATAATAGCTATGTTGGCGTCATCGGTATTGGTCGTATTACCCGAGGCATCGCGCGCAGCAATCAGCAAGTAATTATCATCAACCGGGAAGGTGAGCAGCGTAAAGGCAAGATACTGCAAGTAAAAAATCACCTTGGTCTTGAGCGCATCGATGTGGCTGAGGCAAGAGCGGGTGAAATAGTTTGTATTACCGGCATCGACAAGTTGAATATATCGGATACTTTATGTGACCCCGATACGCCGGAAGCGATGACGCCTCTTTCCGTCGATGAGCCGACGATTAGCATGACCTTTCAGGTTAACGATTCGCCCTTTGCCGGTCGCGAAGGCAAATATATTACCACTCGCCAGATCAAGGACCGACTGGAGCGAGAATTGTTATATAACGTTGCCTTGCGAGTGGAGCCTGGGGAAACACCGGACAAATACAAGGTTTCTGGCCGTGGTGAATTGCATTTATCGGTGCTGATAGAAAGCATGCGCAGAGAGGGATTTGAGCTTGCCGTTTCCAGACCCGAGGTAATAATCCACGAAGAGGAGGGTGTACTAAAGGAGCCGTTCGAATCATTGGTGGTAGATTGTGATAGTCAGCATCAGGGCGCGGTGATGGAAGAGTTGGGATTACGTCGAGCCGAGTTGCAGGATATGTTGCCCGATGGCAAAGGCCGGGTGAGACTCCAATTTCTAATTCCTACCAGAGGGCTGATTGGGTTTCGTTCTATGTTTCTCAGTATGACCTCGGGCTCTGGATTAATGACCCATGTTTTCGATCACTACGGTGATTATAAAGATATCGAATTGGCTCAGCGTACGCGTGGCGTATTGGTTTCCATGGTAACCGGTAAGGCATTGGGCTTTTCGTTGTGGAATCTACAAGAACGCGGTCGTCTCTTTATAGACCCGAATGTCGAAGTTTATGAAGGCATGATTATAGGACTGCACAGTCGGGAGAATGATCTGGCTGTGAATCCTATTAAAGGCAAGCAGCTGACCAATGTTCGAGCCTCTGGCACCGATGAAAACATTGTGCTTTCACCTTCGGTAAAACATACCCTGGAACAGGCAATGGAATTTATTGCCGACGACGAATTGGTTGAAATCACACCTGAGAATATTCGTATCCGTAAAAAATACCTCACCGAGAATGAGCGTAAGCGTCAGGGCAGAGGAAGTGCTATGCGAGGCTAGCGATAAGGCCCTTGCTGTCTTACCATAGGGAATCGCGAGACAAACTTTGTCAGGTGTTCCCTATGCAAATTCTCTACCCCGAAATAAAACCTTACAAGCGTCATCAATTCAGAGTATCCGACCTGCACGAATTGTATATTGATGAGGCAGGGAATCCTGATGGCGTTCCCGTCCTCTTCGTGCATGGTGGCCCAGGCGGCGCCTGCGATGCCAGTTCCAGGCGTTTCTATGACCCGGCGCTTTGTCGAATAATCACCTTCGATCAACGGGGCTGCGGCCGTTCGACGCCACACGGCGAACTGGCAGAAAATAGCACTCAGGATCTTATCGCCGACATCGAATCCCTACGTGAATATTTAAAAATAGAGAAGTGGGTCTTGTTTGGAGGCTCCTGGGGCGCCACTCTGAGCCTGCTGTATGCTCAGGCCCATGCGGATCGGGTACGGGCGCTGATTTTACGTGGTGTGTTTCTTTGTCGGCAGCGAGACTTCGATTGGCTGTACAAGGAGGGTGCGAATCGTGTGTTTCCTGACTCTTGGCAAGAGTTTGTTGATTTTATTCCAGTGCTAGAGCGAGATGAATTGATCAATGCCTATCATGCCAGATTAACCGGAGAAGATGAGTTGGCGCGTATGTCGGCCGCCAAGCACTGGTCGGCCTGGGAAGGAAGTTGCTCCAAGCTGCGTCCCAGCGCAGAACTACTTGCTAAATTTACCAAGCCACATAATGCCCTGGCCCTGGCGCGGATAGAGACCCATTATTTTATCAATAAGGGATTTATTGACGAGGGTCAGATCTTGCAAAACATGGCGACCATCAAGGATATCCCTGGGCGGATTGTGCATGGACGTTATGATATGGTTTGTCCCCTCGATAATGCGCTTGCCTTGCATCAACGTTGGAACAATTGCGAACTGCACATAGTTCGCGATGCCGGTCATTCCGCTTCAGAAGCAGGAACGGTGGATGCATTGATCAGGGCGACAAAAGATATCCTGAAGGAAATTGAAAGCTAGTCTCTACTGGATTAGTTTGCACGGGGAGGCAATATGATTGCGCTCATTCAGCGAGTTAATTGGGCTCAAATACGAATCGATGAAAGCCTGCACGCGGAAATTGGTCACGGTCTGCTCGCGTTCATTGGCGTGGAGAAAGAGGATACGCTTGAACTTGCCGACAAGTTACTGGATAAGCTATTGGCGTATAGAGTGTTTGCTGACGCTGAAGACAAAATGAATCTGGATTTGAAGAGTATCGGGGGAGACTTGATGCTGGTGTCTCAATTTACCCTGGCGGCTGACACAGACAAGGGATTGAGGCCGGGATTTTCATCGGCGAAGCCGCCGCAGGAGGCGCAGAAAATCTATAATTATCTGCGGGATCTGGCCACCAAGCGACATGAGACCGTGGCCAGTGGAATATTCGCGGCCGATATGCAAGTCTCTCTGGAGAACGATGGGCCGGTGACATTTATTCTCAGGGTTTAGCCAAATTTTACCGGCGACTACCTACTACCTACTACCTACTACCTACTACCTACTACCTACTACC